>CAYRNE010000015.1:0-17185 GCA_964425245.1 uncultured Devosia sp. | reverse complement strand
GAAGGGCGAGGGCAAGACGCGGCTCGTCGGCGACGTCGATTTCGAGAGCGCAATTCAGGTCGCCGGCGCCATCACGCCCGTTCCTGGCGGCGTCGGGCCGATGACGATCGCTTGCCTCCTCGCCAACACGGTGACCACCGCGTCATTGATCAACGGCCTCACGCCGCCCAAGGACCTGACGCCCTAGAGCTTCACCAGGTGCTCGGCCTGTCCCGGCACGTCGACGCGCACCGAGAAAATGCTACCCGCGTGGGGTTCGCGCTCCAGTTCCTCGGGGGTCATGCCCTCGCGCGCCGTGGTGATGTAGAGCGTGCGGCGGTCGGCGCCGCCGAAGGCGGGGCAGGTCACCCGGCTCACCGGCAGCTCGACGATCCTGTCGATGCTCCCGTCGGGCGCGTGGCGCACCACGCAGCTGCCGCCCCAGCGCGCATTCCAGAGATAGCCCTCGGAATCGACGACGGCGCCATCTGGAGAGCCTCGCCCGGTGGTCGATGCGAAGGTTTCCCATTCGCCCGTGGGCAGGCCGGTGGACGGGTCGATCGCAACCCGCTGGATCGTGTCGGTCATCGTGTCGGCGAAATAGGCCGTCCGCCCGTCGGGCGAAAAGCAGGTCGCGTTCGGGATGGTGATGTGGTCGAGGACCGTCGTCACCTCGCCGGCGCGATACTGATAGACGGCGCCGGCGCCCGGATCCTGCCCGCCGCGCCGGCTCATCGTGCCGATCCAGAAGCCTCCCGCGTTGTTGACGCGGCCATCGTTGGTGCGGTTGCCGGGCAGCTCGTCCTCGAGCGGGATCACCACGGTCTTGGCGTCCGTCGAAAGCTCGAACTTGACGAGCGCGCCCGCCTGGGCGACCAGCAGATGGTCACGGTCGATGACCGCGGCGGCGCTCACGACGTCCTGGAACGTGAAGCGGTCGACGAGATGACCGTTCTCGTCCGCGCTGAACAGCGTCTGGTTGAGGATGTCGAACCAGAAGAGGCGCCCGAGCAGGGGATGCCAGAACGGGCCCTCGCCAAGTTCGCAGCGCGAATCGATGAACAGCTCTGCCTTCACGTAAGTCTCCCATCGTCATAGGCGGCAACGGCTGCCTTTGCGCGCGCCGCGATGTCTGCTGCGGACATGCCGGGCTTGAAGAGATAGCTGCCGAGCCCGAAGCCCGCGCACCCGGCAGCGAAATAGTCTGCGAAGTTGTCGGGACTGGCGCCGCCCACGGCATAGAGCGGGACATTCGGCGGCAGCACCGCCTTCATCGCCCTTATGCCCGCGGGGCCGAGGACCTCGGCCGGAAAGAACTTGAGCCCGGTAGCGCCGGCGCGGATCGCGGCAAAGGCCTCGGACGGCGTGAAGACGCCTGGGTAGGACTCCATGCCCCGGACCCTGGTTCGCTCGATCACCGCAACGTTCGTATCGGGGGAGACGACAAACGTTCCCCCGGCTTCAGCGAGCCGGTCGACTTCCTCCGGCGCCAGCACCGTGCCGGCGCCGATGACTGCGCTGCCGGCAAATTCCTTCGCCGCGCGTGCGATCGACTCGAACGGTGCGGGCGAGTTCAGCGGCACCTCGATGCGCGTGATGCCGGCTTCGATCAGCGCCTCCGCGACCGCGACGACATCGTCTTGGCGGACGCCGCGCAGAATGGCGATGAGGCGGCGGTGTTCGGTCATGAGATTCCCTGCTGGCGCGCCGCGGCGAGCCCCACGACCGTCGCCTCTGTTGCATCTATCGTCTCGCTTCGTCCACCCGTCATGCCGATGGCGGCGTCATAAAGCCGGCAAAGCCTGGGCGAGCCGATGAGCGGAACGGCGCCCTCTGCGAGCCAGTCGCGCCGGCCGCCGATCTCGGCGCCGACAAGAAGGCCGGAGAGGTAACCCGAGCACCAATCCGGCCCCCTCCCGCTGAGGAGCGAGGCGGCGCGGGTGCGAAAGAGCAGGCTGGTCAGCGTTTCGGGCTGTGTGAGCCCCTGCTCAAGGCCCGCGGCAATTCCGTCCTCGGTCGCCGCGCCGGTGCGCTCCCCGGCGAGAGAGTGCCGGAGCACCGAGTGAGTGCCCAGCACGTCGTAGAGCTCGCCCGTCATCGCCGTCGCAAACTCAGCGATCCGGCCGTCCGCAATGCGGACCCACTTGGAATGGGTCCCCGGCATGATCACCGTCCCGGCGAACCCCGGGCGCAGGGCCAGGAGCCCCAGAAGCTGGGTTTCCTCGCCGCGCATGACATCCTCCCGATCGGGGAGGCGCTGGCATACGCCGGGGAGGATGCGGACCTTCAGGCGCTCGCCTGCGTCCGGCCGCACGGCGCCCGCGGCCAGACTCGTCAGAGGGGCGGGGGTTTCGATATAGGGCGCCTCCAGCCAGCCCTGGCGGGCGCCGGCCATGCCGCAGACAATGACGTCCACCGGGTCCTGCGATGCCGCTACATGCGGCTCGATCAGCCGCTGCAGCACAGCCGGGTAGCGCTCGCGCGTCAGCCGGCTCATGCCCTCATCGGAGGTTTCGGAAAAGACCACCGCGCCGGCCGGGTCGAGCCCCCAGGCGCGTACGTTGCTCGTGCCCCAGTCGACAGCAATCCAGTCGGCGCTCGTCAAGCCAACAGCCTCTTCGCGTCCTATTCGGCGCGGGGAAACTAGCGGCTTTGCCGCCGCGGCCCTAGGGCAATTTGCTCTTGGGGCGTCCGGAAATCGAAGAATGAGACGGGCGATCGACGCCCGTCAGTACCTGCGCAGCAGGCCAACCAGCCTGCCCTGTACCTTCACCCGGTCCGGCGGGAAAATGCGCGTCTCGTAGGCGGGATTGGCAGCTTCGAGCGCAACGGCATTGCCGCGCCGGCGCAGCCGCTTCAGCGTTGCCTCCTCGTCGTCCACCAGTGCGACGACGATTTCGCCGGTGCTCGCCGTGTCCTGCTTGCGGATCAGCACGGTGTCGCCATCGAAGATGCCCGCGTCGATCATCGAGTCGCCGCGCACTTCAAGCGCGAAGTGCTCGCCTGCGCCCAGCAGTTCGGGCGGCACGGTAATCGTGTGGCTGTGCGTCTGGATGGCTTCGATCGGCGTGCCGGCGGCAATCCGGCCCATGACCGGAACGCTGACCGGGCGCACCGGCTCTCCGCCCGCGTTGGCGCGCTGGGGCATCTGCGAAACCCGCCCGAGGCTGCCGTCTATGACGTTGGGCTCGAACCGCGCGCGGCGGCCGCCCAGAGAGGGGTTCATGGAATCGGGGAGCTTGATGACCTCGAGCGCCCTTGCCCGGTTCGGCAATCGGCGGATGAAGCCGCGCTCCTCGAGTGCCGTGATCAGGCGATGGATGCCGGATTTCGAGCGCAGGTCGAGCGCGTCCTTCATCTCGTCGAAGGAGGGTGGAATGCCGGTCTCCTTCATCCGTTCGTGGATGAACATCAGAAGCTCGTGCTGTTTGCGCGTCAGCATCGCGGTGCCCCCTCGGGTCAGAATCGGAACAAAGGCTGAACGATTCATAGTTGTTCCAGTTCTGTTCTGCAATAGCGCGGTAAAGAATGCGTTAGCGGCGCCATGAATGACTTGAGCGCCGTTCGCCGGCGGCGTCAGTCGGTCGCCATTTCGCGCAGGAGGAAAGCCGGGCGCACGGAGAGCACGCGGAAGATCGTCGCCGCGCCGAGCAGTCCGGTAATGACGATCGCACCGATCTCGACCGCGGCGAGGGTGCCGGGATTGACGGTGAATTCGACGTCGAGCAGAACGCTCGTCAGCGCATAGGCGAGGGCAATTCCGAGCGGCGTTGCCAGCAGGGCCGCGAAGGCCGCGAGCAGCACGTAGTGGACGACGGCAACCGCCATGACCTCGAGGCGCCGCGCGCCGAGCACCTTGGTGATGACCGCGTCCGCCTGGCGCTGCCGCCGCCCGGTCGCGAGGCTGCCGATCAGAACCAACAGGCCATTGCCGACCGCGATGCCGCCGACCAGGGAGGCGGCGAGGGACAGCTGGCTGAGCGCCGTCGTGATCTGCGTCAGCGTCTCGCCGATGGCGATGAAGCGTACATCCGGGAAGGTTGCGGCAAGCTCCCGTTCGACCGCGTCCTCGCGGCCTGGTGCCGCATAGACGGCGCCGAGCAGCGTCGCCGGGTAGCCCTCGAGCACGCCCGGCGAGAAGGTGGCAAGGAAGTCGATGCCACCCTGCCACGAATAGTCGCGGAAGTTCGCGACCTCGGCTGTCACCGTTTCGCCGAAGATCGTGAAGGTCAGGCGATCGCCAAGGCTGACGCCCAGCCCCTGCCGGAGGCTCTGGTGGAGGGATACGAGCGGCGACCCGCTGTAGCCGGACGGCCACCACTCCCCTTCGACGAGCTTCGACGAGGAGGGGAGTTGGTCACGGTAGGTGAGAGGAACGTCTCCCGACATGAGGAACGAGGCCTCGGGGCCCCGCGCCGGGACTGTCCCGGCGGGCGTCTCGTTGATCGTCGTAAGGCTGCCGCGCAGCATCGGGGTTGCCGTGAAGTCCGCGACGCCGATGCCCGCGGCCCGCATGCCCTCGAGCGTTTCGACCTCGTCGGGGAAGAGGTCGGAGGCGACGAAGCTCGGCGCCTCGAAGACGGAGGCACCGAGATATTCGTTGCGCAGGTTGACCTCGAGCACCAGCACGACAACCAGCATCGCCAGCGCCAACCCCACGGAGACGACGACGGCGGGCGCGTTGGAACCCGCGCCCATGTCGCGCAGGGCGTAGCGAAGCGTGCGGTTTCGCGGTTCCGGGATGCGTGCAATGGCGGCCGTCGCGAGCGCCAGGGCCAGCCGGAAGATCAGCACTGCCGCGATGCTCACAATGCCGAAGGCGGCGACCAGCAGAGGGTCATTGGTCATGAGGATGGCGAGCCAGACGAAGAGCACGGCCGCGAGGATCAGCGGGACGATGCGGAAGGACGTGAGGAGCCTGATCCAGTCGAGCGGGGGCGCGGCGAGCCCCTTGGCGCGGAACAGCATGACCGGGCTCACGGACTGGGCCTGCTGCAGCGGCAGGTAAGAGAAGGAGAACGCGGTCAAAAGACCGACGGCGCCGGCCACGGCGAGCGGCTGGAAATGGAGTGCCTGCGGCAGGGCGACGCCGACTGCGGCGCCGACCGCGGGCAGCGCAACAAGCGCCGCGCCGCCGCCGATCAGCAACCCGATGCCGACGCCGATCGCGCCCAGCACCGCGACCTGGGCGAAGAAGTGGAGAAAAATGCGGGTCTGGCTCGCGCCGAGGCTGCGAAGGATCGCGATCACGCTGCCCCGTTCGGCGACGTAGGAGGAAATCCCGGTCCAGACCGCGACGCCGCCGATCAGCAGCGAAGCGAGCCCGACGATCACGAGGAAGCGCATGAAAAGATCGTAGTAGCGGACCATCGGGCCAAGCCCGTCGCGGGCGGACCGGACGGTCCAGCTGGGATCGCTCAGGGCGGCCTCGATGGCAGCCTTGCCCGCTTCCGCGTCCTGTCCGTCGAGAACGACCTTGTAGCGGAACCAGCTCCCCAGGCCGGGAAGGGGCGAGGTGAAATCGCCGAGCGTCGCCAGCCCATCGCTCGTGATGACCGCAACGCGCCCGAGGCGGAAGCCGCGCACGGCAGCGTCCGGCACGCCGCCGAGTTCGCCGCGGACCGCGAACGGCGCGCCGCCGATCGTGATCTCGTCGCCGACGCCGATCCCGAGCTCGTCCAGCATCAGGGGGTCTACAAGCGCGCCGAGCGCGCCGTCGCTCAAGGACAGGAAGGCATAAGGGCTTTCGCCCGACGGCAATTGCGGGCTGCTCACCGCGCCGAGCAGGGGGTAGCCCTCGCCCACGGCAATCAGGTCGACGAAGGCGTCCCGGCCGTTGGCTTCGGCCCGCACGTTGGTATCGACAACACTGGTCACCGTCCCGAAGGTTCCGATCAGCGAGAGTTCGTCGGCGGTGGCGGGGCGGTCGGCGCGGGAGACCTCGACGTCGCCGCCCATCAGCACGGCGGCCTCGGTCTCCACGGTCTGGCGGATGCTCTCCCCGACCGAGCTAACGCCGGCGATGAGCGCGGTGCCGATGGCGAGACAGGCGATGAGCAGCACGAAGCGGCGCATGTCGCCGCGCATGTCGAGCAGCCCGACCCGGATCGCAGCCCAGACGGCGGTCATTGCGGTCTGGCCGCCGCTTCCGTCAGCTCGCCCCTCGTCATGGTCAGCACCCGGTCAGCCCTTGCCGCGAGCTGCGGATCGTGCGTGATCAGGACCACAGAGGTGTGCTGCCTGCGCGCGAGGTCGAACATCAGCTCGATCACCATCGCGCCGGTCGTCTGGTCGAGATTGCCGGTCGGTTCGTCGGCGAGCAGCAGGCGCGGCTTGCTGATCATGGCGCGCGCAAGCCCGACGCGCTGCTGTTCGCCGCCCGAGAGGGCGGAGGGCCGGTGGTGCAGGCGGTCGCCCAGTCCCACGGCCGCGAGTGCTTCCGCGGCCGCTTGCTTTATTTCCCTGGGCGAGAGGTTGGGCTTTGCGATCTCGAGCGCGAGGGCAACGTTGTCCAGCGCCGTCAGCGAAGGAATCAGGTGAAAGCTCTGGAAGACGATGCCTAGGGTCTCCCGGCGGAATACCGACAGGTCGTCCTCGCCGAGGCCGGTCAGGTTGCGCCCCGCAACCGAGACGCTGCCGGCCGAGGCCCGCTCGAGCCCGGCGAGCAGCATGAGCAGGGAGGTCTTGCCGCTGCCCGAAGGGCCGACGACCGCAACGACCTCCTGCGGTTGCACGGCGAAGTTGATGCCCCGCAAGATATGAAGCGGGCGGCCGGCAATCTCCAGAGTATAGGTGACATCCGATACTGAGATGATCGGTCCGGAATCGGAAACGTAGGTTTGATTTGACGGTGGCTCCGTTGTTCCCCTACGGGTCGAAGCTGTCGTCCCGGTTGTCCCTGCGCCGGGCGAGTCGGTCACGGTGGTCTCCCTTGGTCCGGTGGAGAAAAGCCATTATTACGTCTGTGAGCAAGACGTAACACGTCTAGGTTCACAGCACAGACTGTGGCAGGTTCACGGATATTCATGAGGGCAGGGGGCCCGGGAGCATTGGTAATGATGTTTGCGCGCAGTCGGCATGCACTCGCGGCTGCCGGTATTTTCGCCCTGAGCCTGGCCACGCCTTCGGCGGCCGGCCCCGCAGAGATGAACCTGCTCGAATCCTATATCGGGAGCTGGCGCGGGCAGGGCGAAATGGTGGGCGGGGAGTTCCCCGAGAAGTTCACCTGCCGGCTGACCGTTGCCAAAGGCAACCAGGCCAAGATCAATTATGCCGGCCGGTGCGCCCTCGTGAACATGAACATCTCCGTGAGCGGCACCATCGCCTACAACGACTCGGCTCGCCGCTACGAGGCGGCCATGAGTTCGAATGCCGGCTTCACCGGCACGGCCGTCGGACGCAGGCAGGGCAACCGCATCACCTTCAAACTGGCCGAGCAGCAGGTCGATCGCGGCGGGAACCAGGTCCGCATCGGTTCGACCATCATCCTCGTAAGCGACACCATCCAGGTGGACTTCGAGGTCGAGTTCAACGAATCCGGCCAGATCCTCACCGCCGAAGTTCCGTTCTCGCGCTGACCGCCAGTGCCGCACCGGTTAACCGTTGCCGGTTCCGGCCCGGCACCGGGTATTACTGTATTTGTTTCGGAAATGACCTTCCGCGGCGGCCATGCCGCACCTTTGCCTCAAATGGCCGGGAGTAATGACGGCGGCCGGGGGGCCTGTTCGAGGGGTTTCATGATGCAGCGGTTGCGTTGGTCCGCGTCGTGGCTTTGCGCCGCGATGATGCTTGTTCTCGGTTCGGCCGCCGCTGCCGAACGCAGCATCTCGCTGCTTCCCGGAACGGACCTGCCCGGCAGCGACTACGCTGTCGAGAAGAACGTGACCATCGAGGCGTGCGAGTCGGCCTGCCTCGAGGACGGGATCTGCCGCGCCTTTACGTATAACGAGAGCGCCCGCTGGTGCTTCCTCAAGGGCAGGGTAGGCGAAAGGACGGCCTTCGAGGGCGCCACCTCGGGGCGCGTCGAAACCGTTCCCTCGCCGGAGGAACTGGCGGCGGAGCGCCTGAACGATCTGCCGTTCCCCGCATCGGATCTTGTCTATAACGCCCAGTATTACGCCCAGCAGCTGCCCAACACCGATCCGCCCCCTCCCGGCATCGCCTACGCCGATCTGGTTGCCGCGGGCGACGAGGCGGTCGCACAGGGCAATCCCGCGAGCGCGCTTATCTCCTACCGCTATGCGCTCGCCATCGCCGACGGCGACCCGGCGCTCTGGATCAAGTTCGCTCGCGTCCTGATGACCCGGGTCGACGAAGAGCGGGCGAAGGGCAATTCCACCTACGACCTCGCCTCGACAGCCGCCTCTGCGGCGCTCAACGCTTTCGTGCAGTCCGAGGCGCTCGGCGAGCGCGCGGAAGCCATGGGTCTGCTTGCCCGGGCCCTCGAAGGGCGCGAGATGTGGCGCGAGGCGATCGCGACCTACCGGGCCACGCTCGGCCTGGTGGACGATGCCGAGCTCCAGGCGCGGCTCGACAAGGCGGTCGCGGAGCACGGCTTCCGCGTCGTTACCCATGAAGTCGACGCCGAAGCGGCGACGCCGAGAATCTGCGCCGTCTTTTCGGAAGATCTGCCCAATCCGCGCGACGTCGATCTTTCTGGCTATGTCATCATCGACGCCCCGCAGGTTGCGATCGAGCCCGAGCAAAGCCAGATTTGCCTTGAGGGTGTCGAGCACGGCCGCCGCTACGCGATCCGGCTCCGCGCCGGCCTTCCGGCGGCAAGCGGCGAGACGCTGCAGAACGACGTCGAGCTCAGCGTCTTCGTCCCGGACCGCGAGCCGTTCGTCGGATTCGCCAATAACGCCTACGTCATGCCGGCGGGCCTGGGCGGCGGTCTGCCGATCACCTCGGTCAATGCCGAGAGCGCCGACGTCGTGATCTATCGCATCGGCGACCGCTCGATCGCGACTGCGGTCCGCAATGGTATCTTCCAGCGCGCGCTCGACGGCTACTCGGCGGAGGACGTCGCCGACCAGTACGGCGAGAAGACCTGGGAGGGGCAGGTCGATCTCGCCAAGGGCGCCGCGAACGCGATGACGGTCACCGCCATCCCCGTGTCCGAAGCGATCGGCTCGATGGAGCCCGGCGCCTACGTCATCACCGCGAGGGTCACCGGCAGCCAGGACGAATACTGGGAAGACCTCGCGACCCAGTGGTTCATCGTCACCGATCTCGGTCTCACCACCGTCTCGGGCGACGACGGGCTTCACGCCTTTGTGCGCTCGCTCTCATCCGCGGCGCCCGTTGCCGGCGCCGATGTGCGCCTCGTTGCGCGCAACAACGAGATACTCGGCGCGGCCAGGAGCGACGCCGACGGCCGGGTCACCTTCGCTCCCGGGCTCACGCGCGGCGAGGGAGGCAATGCGCCGCAGCTTATCGTCGTCGAAACGGCGGGGAGCGACTACGCCTTCCTCGACGTCTCCAAGCCTGCCTTCGATCTCACCGACCGCGGCGTCGAAGGGCGGCCCTCGCCGGGTGCGCTCGATCTGTTCGCGACCACGGAGCGCGGCGTCTATCGCCCGAGCGAGACCGTGTTCCTCACGGCGCTGCTGCGTGATGCGCAGGCCAATGCAGTGCCGGACCTCCCCCTCACCATGGAGCTCGAGCGGCCCGACGGCGTCGTCGCTTCGCGCGATCTGCTGAGCGATCGGGGCGCCGGCGGCTACTTCGCCGCCGTGCCGCTGGTCGAGGATGCGATGCGGGGTTCGTGGCAGATAAGGCTCTATGCCGATCCCGAGGCATCGCCGCTTGCCAGCGTCAGTTTCCTTGTCGAGGACTTCGAGCCTGAGCGGCTCGCTTTCGAGGTCGGTGCGCCGCAAGGCCCCATGGCGGTCGGCGAGCCCGCCGCCATCGATGTCGCCGCAAAGTACCTCTATGGCGCTACCGCGCCGGACCTCGCCGTCGAGGCGGATGTCGTGCTCCGCCCGGCCTCCTCGCTTGCCGGGCATCCGGGCTACGTCTTCGGCCGCCTCGACGATCCGTTCGAGACGTACTACGAGCCCCTGGGCACGGTCGGTTACACCGACGAGAGCGGCAATGCCGTCGCGGAAGTGACGCTGCCGGAGACGCAGCCGACCACGCGGCCGCTGACGGCTCAGGTGTTCCTGCGGCTCGTCGACGTCAACGGACGGCCGGTGCAGCGCAGCCTGACCCGCCCGGTTCTCGCCGACACCGACCGCATCGGCGTCAGGCCCCGTTTCGACACGGCCGAAGGACTCGCCGAAGGCAGCGAGGCCGGGTTCGACATCATCGCCGTAGCGCCATCGGGCGACCTCGTCGCGAAGTCCGGGCTCGAATGGCGGCTGTCGCGCATCGAGACGAACTACCAATGGTACCGCGAGAACGGCACCTGGCGCTGGGAGGCGATCACGACCACCCGCGAGGTTGCGAACGGCACGATCGACACCGCGGAGGCCGGGCCGGTCGCCGTCTCGGCGCCTGTTGATTGGGGCCGCTATCTGTTCGAGATCGAGAGCACGGGCGAGGGGGCGACCTCGACCAGTTACGAGTTCTACGCCGGTTACTACTATCCGGACGCGGGGTCCGACACCCCGGACACGCTGGACGTCGCGCTCGACAAGGATGCATACCGTCCTGGCGAAACCGCGCGGCTGCGGCTCGATCCGCAGTTCGCGGGCACGGCGCTCGTCATGGTCGTCGACAACCGCGTCATCGACATGCAAGCGGTGGAGGTTCCGGCCGAGGGGACGTCCGTCGACATCCCGGTGACCGAGTCGTGGGGGCCCGGCGCCTACGTCACGGCGGTGCTCTACCGGCCCGCGGACGCGGCGGAGAAGCGGATGCCGGCGCGTGCGCTCGGCCTCGCTTTCGCCGACGTCGATCCGGGTGACCGCAAGCTCGATCTCGAGATGGAAGCGCCGGCCGAGGCACGGCCCCGCCAGTCCTTCACAACCACGCTGACCCTCGCGAATGCCGCGGAAGGCGAAACGGCGTACGTGGCGGTCGCCGCGGTCGATCTCGGCATCCTGAACCTCACCAACTTCGCGGTGCCCGATCCGGACGGCTGGTTCTTCGGCCAGCGCCAGCTCGGAGTCGATATCCGCGATCTTTATGGCCAGCTGATCGACCCCATGCAGGGCATGCCCGGCGCCATTCGCTCGGGCGGCGACGGCGGCGGCGCACGCCTCGGCACGCCGCCTCCGACCTCGGTCCTCGTTGCGCTCCATTCCGGCGTGGTCACCGTCGGCGAGGACGGGACGGCAACCGTCACCTTCGACATGCCGGACTTCAACGGCACGGTGCGGCTGATGGCGATCGCCTGGACGGTCTCGGCGGTCGGACACGCGAGCAAGGACGTGATCGTCCGCGACCCGGTGGTGGTCAACCTCAGCCCGCCGCGGTTCCTTCGCTACGGCGACACCTCGCGGCTGCTTGTCGAGGTCAACAACGTTGCGGGCATCGCGGGCACCTATACCGTCGAGCTCGCCACGGGCGAGGGTATCGAGACCGATGCTGCGGAGACGAGCTTCGAGCTCGCCGTCGGCGACCGGCGCTCGCTCGAACTCGGCCTCACCGGCGCCGCTATCGGCGACCACGAACTGCGGCTCATCGTCACCGATCCGGGTGGTAATGCTCTCATCAAGTCGCTGACGCTCGGCGTTCGCGCCGTGAGTCCGCCGCAGACGACGAGCCGCGTGGTTCCGCTCGCCCCCGGCGAGACGGTGACGCTCGACAGCGGTGAGTTTTCCGGCATGATTGCGCAAAGCGGCTCGCTGACTTTGGCCATCGGCCCGATCGCACGGCTAAACGTCCCCGAGCTGCTGCTCAGCCTCGACCGTTATCCCTATGGCTGCGTCGAGCAAATCTCGAGCCGCGCCATGCCCTTGCTCTATCTCAACGAGGTGGCGCAGGTGCTTGGGCTCGGCAGCGACGATGCTCTCGACCAGCGCATTCGCGAGGCGATCGCCAACGTCCTTGCCAAGCAGACCTACAACGGCAGCTTCGGGCTCTGGGGGCCGTTCAGCGGAACCGAACTCTGGCTCGACGCCTACGTTACGGACTTCCTGCTGCGGGCAAAGGCCGCGGGCTACGAGGTGCCCGAGGAGGCGCTGTCGCGCGCGCTCGACAGCCTGGGCAACCAGGTTTCCTATGCGTCCGATTTCAGCGACGGCGGCGAGGGCATCGCCTATGCGCTACACGACCTCGCGCGGGCCGGACGCGCCGCGATCGGCGACCTCCGCTATTACCTCGAGGCGCGGCTCGACGCGTTCGGCACGCCGCTGGCCAAGGCCCAGCTCGGCGCGGCGCTCGCGCTCTATGGCGACCGCACCCGGGCGGCGACCGCCTTCGCGGCAGCAGTTGCGGACCTTGGCGAGGCCGAGGACCGCAACCGCTATCGGGCGGATTACGGCAGCCGGCTCCGCGACGCGGCGGCGGTCCTCGCGCTGGCGGCGGAGTTCACACCGGCCGGCATCGACCTCGGCGCGCTTGCCGAGCGGCTCGCGGGGTTGCGCGATGCCGAGCGCTGGATGTCGACGCAGGAGGAGGCCTGGACCCTGATCGCGGCGGCTGCCCTCGCCCGCACGGCCGGCGACGGCTCCGTGACCGTCGATGGCGAGCCGCTCAGCGGGGTCGTCTACCGCCGCTACATGCAGGAGCATCTCGACGGCGGCACCGTGACCGTAACCAACAACGGCAACCAGCCGACGGAAATGTCGGTGTCGGTGACGGCGATCCCGGAAGATCCGCCCGGGGCGAACAGCGAAGGGTTCACGATCACGCGGACCTACTACCTGCCCGACGGCACGGAAGCCGACCTCAGCGACGTCGGGCAGAACGACCGGTTCGTGGTCGTGCTGACGGTCACGCCGCGGGCGCTCGGTTCGGGCCAGTTCGTGGTCTCCGATCCTCTGCCGGCCGGGTTCGAGATCGAGAATCCGGACCTGTCGCAGGGGGCCGGTGTCGCGAACCTTTCGTGGTTGGCGCTCACGCTCCCGGCCCATGTCGAAGCGCGGACCGACCGGTTCGTTGCAGCCTTCCGCTTCTATGGCGAGGTGGCGCCGTTCTCGACCGCCTACATGGTCCGCGCCGTGTCGCCGGGCAACTTTGCCCATCCGGGTGCAACGGTCGAAGACATGTACCGGCCGGAGCGCCGCGCCAATACCGAAGCGGGGTGGTTCGAGATCGCGCCGGCCGGTCCCGCCTCGGCGGACCCGGACGAATGAAACGGCTGCCCCGGCTCATCGCGGCTGGGGCGGTCGCACTCCTGGGTCTCGCTGTGGCCGGGGCCCTGTGGGTGAATGCCCTCCTCGCCGATATCGCGGCCAGCCTGCCGCCGGTGCCGCGGCCGGAGGCCGTGACCGTTTCGACCGTCGTCGTCGACCGGAACGGCGACCTGCTGCGGCCGTTCACGACCCCCCGCGGGCGCTGGCGGCTGCCGGTGACGCTCGACGAGGTCGATCGCGGCTTCATCGAAATGCTCGTCGCCTACGAGGACCAACACTTCGCCGAGCACGACGGTGTCGACTGGATGGCGATGCTGCGCGCGGCCGGCCAGTTCATCGGCGCCGGGGGCCGGCCCGTTTCCGGCGGCTCGACCCTCACGATGCAGGTTGCGCGCCTTGTCGGGGAGGAGCCGACCCGGAGCCTTCCGGCCAAACTCCGGCAGATCGTCCATGCCGGGCAACTCGAGCGCACACTGACGAAGGACGAAATCCTGCGGCTTTACCTGACGCTGGCCCCATACGGCGGCAATATAGAGGGCATCCGGGCCGCAAGCCTCGCTTACTTCGGCAAGGAGCCGTCGCGGCTGACCGTCGCCGAGTCGGCGCTGCTCGTTGCCCTGCCGCAATCGCCCGAAGCCCGCCGCCCCGACCGCGATCCGGCCGCCGCCGCGGCGGCGCGCGCCATTGTGCTCGACCGCATGGTGAGCGGGGGCGTGCTGTCGCGCGAGGAAGCCGACGCGGCAAAGCGCGAGCCGATCCCTACGGCGCGCCGTGCCTTCCCGATGCTGGCAGCTCATCTCGCGCAGCAGGCAGTATCGGCCCATGCCGGCGCGCGCGAGATCACGCTCACGGTCGACCGGAGGCTGCAGGACGCGCTCGAGGGCCTCGCCTTCCGGCGGGCGAAGGAGCTCGGCCCCCACGTTTCTGTGGCGATCGTCGCGGCGGAGATCGAGACCGGAAACATCCTCGCTTCCGTCGGCTCGGCCGGCCTGTTCGCGGAGGAACGCGACGGGTTCGTCGAAATGACGACCGCGGTCCGCTCCCCGGGTTCGACGCTCAAGCCGCTCATCTACGGGCTAGGCTTCGAACTCGGCCTCGCCCACCCCGAAAGCCTGATCGAGGATCGCCCGACGGCCTTCAACCACTACGTTCCGGTCAATTTCGACGGGTTCAGCCGCGGCACCGTAACGATCAGGCAGGCATTGACGGAATCGCTCAATATCCCCGCGGTCGTCGTTCTCGATGCGGTCGGGACGGCGCGGCTGATCGCACGCATGCGCCGGGCGGGGGTGACGGCCGCGCTGCCCGAAGGCGCTGTCCCGAGCCTTGCCGTCGGTCTTGGCGGTGTCGGCGTGACGTTGCGCGATCTGGTCTCGCTCTATGCCGCGATCGCACGGGGAGGTTCGCCGGTCCGTCTCGTCGATGGGGCCTCCGCCGCGCCGCCCGCGGCAAGGCTCGACGCGCCGGTGCTCGATCCGACCGCCGCCTGGTACGTCGCCGACATTCTCGCCGACGTGCCGCCCCCGCTCAACGGCTCTCCCGGCCGCATCGCCTACAAGACCGGCACCTCCTACGGGTATCGCGACGCCTGGGCCATCGGCTTCGACGGCCGCACGGTGATCGGCGTCTGGGTGGGGCGTCCCGACGGCGCGCCGGTGCCGGGGCTCGCCGGCATCACCGGCGCCGCCCCCATCCTCTTCGAGAGCTTCGATCGGCTCGGCGGCAGGGCGGTCCCGCTGCGGCCGCCGCCGGATGGTGCGCTGCTCGCATCGAACACCGAATTGCCTGCACCGCTCCAGCGCTTCCGGCACCCGGACAACGACATGGTGGCGCGGGACGCGGCCCCCGAGATCGCCTTTCCCGGCGATGGCGTCGAGGTGGACCTCGGCCTCACCTCCGGCTCCGACCTGCCGCTGATCGTCAAGATCCGGAATGGAGCGCCGCCTTTCACCTTCTTTGCCAATGGCGCACCGTTCGGCCGGTCCGCGTTCGCGCGGCAGAGCAGCTGGGACCCCGACGGGCCGGGTTATGTGACGCTCTCCGTCGTCGACGCCAACGGCCGTTCCGATGCGGTGACCGTCTATCTCGACTGACGATCTGGCCGTTGCCCTTGATCGGGTTGCGGCTTTGCGTGAAACTCCCGTTACCCACGCGGCAATCTGGGGGAAAGATGCGCTCGAGCGTCCTTTTGCCTGCGGTAGTGGCCTTTCTCGTCTGTGTCCTGATTACTGTCGCGCCGGCGCGCGCGCAGGTGACCACCGATTGCGAACCCTGCCAGGCCCTGGCGCAGGCGCTCAACGAGACGATTGACGAGGCGCAAAGGACGAGCGCCGAGCTCGAGGCCGCAAAGTCGGAACTCGACCCGCTCGAGGCCGAACGCGAGCGCATCGAGGCCGAGATGTCGGCGGCGCGGAACGAAGGTGGCCGGCTGATCAATGAGCGGGACCGACTCCGGGCCGCAGGAGACCGCGAAGGCGCCGCCGCCGCGGACGCAGCGCAGCAGGCTGCCTTCGATCGTGCCACCGGGCTTCTCAACGAACTCGAGTTCGAGCTTGAACCGCGGCTGTTTGCGGCGCGGGACAAGGCCGCTCGACTCGCCGATGCATTGGCGCAAACCGTCGATCGGCTGAGGACGCAGCAGGAGGCGCTGACCGCGTGCGAGAATCAATGCGCTCCGACGCCCCCACCGGCCGACGATACAGTGCCGGACCCGCCGCGCGAGCCGACCGTGGTCGACCCGCGAGGCTTCGTCGTCACGGACTGTCTTCCGTGCCGGAAAATTGCCGCCGACCTCAACGAAGTGGTCGGAACGCTCGCCGCAAGGCGGACGGAACTCGCTTCCGTCGAAGCGGCGATGCCCGGGCTTCGTGCCGCCCTGGAGCAGGCCGAAGCGGCAAAAGGCCGGGCAAGCGAAGAGGCCGAAGCCCACAGGTCAGAGGCGGAGAAGCAGCGGCGATCCGGCAACGAAGCCGCCGCCGAAGCGGCCGCGGACAGGGAGATCGAAGCCATCCAGGCTGGTCACCGGGCGCAGAGCGAAATCTACCGCCTGACCCCCCGGCTGGCGCGCGCCGAGGCCCGCCAGGCTGCGCTCAAAAGCGAGATCGCCGGGCTCGAGCAGCGGGACGCGGCTTTGCGGGCCCAGCTTGCCGAATGCGAAAAGCAGTGCGCCGGCGGAGACGACGGAAGCGAGGCGGTCGCCATTCCCGGCGGCGATCCGCTCGAGCCCGCACCGGAGGCACCCGAGCCGGGGTTCGTCGCGACCGACTGCGAACTCTGCGAGGAGATCGCGTCGGCGCTCAACGGCGTCGTCGGCACCATCATCGCCGACCGTGCGGCGATCGAGTCGCTGAAGGCGTCGATTCCGGGACTGGAAGAGGGGATACGGGCCGCCGAGTACGACGAGCGGCGGGCGCGGGGCGAGTTCCGCCAGCAGTCGTCTTTTGCAGACGAGTACCGGCGGAGTGGCATGGAAGAGAAGCGGCAGGCGGCGGAAGAAAAGGCATCGGCGGCGTCGGCCAGGGGCGAGGAAGCCCGTGCCGAAGCCGATTTCCTTCTTGCCGAACTCGATGGGGTCAGGGAACGCGTGGCGGCGTTCGAAGCCGAAATCGAGCAGCTGAAGCAGCGGGAGGAGCAGCTTCGGGCGGCGCTCGCCGAATGCGAGAAACAGTGCGTTGAGGAACCCGCCGACGAGGACGATGGCGTCGCTCTCCCGGAGGACGGGGAGGCTGCCGAACCGGCGCTGCCAGAATTCGCCAGCACCGACTGCGAACCGTGCGCGCAGCTCGTGTCGCAGCTTAACGGTGTCATCGGCTCCATCATTGCCACGCAGACCGATCTGCTTCCCAAGGCGCGCGCAGCGGTCACCGACATCGAGGAGCAGATCGCCGAGGCCGAGGCAGCCAAGAAAGCCGCCGAAGATGAGTTCGGCAACGAGGTCAACATCGCCGCGCAGGCACGAAACG
>CAYRNE010000014.1:0-17387 GCA_964425245.1 uncultured Devosia sp. | reverse complement strand
CGGCGTTCAAGCCCTTCGTCTATGCGACCGCATTCGAGATGCTGGACATCAAGCCCTCGAGCGGCATCAGCGACCGCCCGGTCTGCATTGGCGACTGGTGCCCGCAGAACTACGGCCGCAGCTACCGCGGTTCAACGACGATCGAGAATGCCTTTGCGGCCTCGATCAATACGGTGCCGGTCCGGCTCTCGATTGAAACCGGCCGGCAGCCGATCGCCGACACCGCCCACCGCATGGGCATCACCAACGACTTTCCGGTGACGCGTTCCCTCGCGCTGGGCGTCGCCTCGGTCAGCGTCATCGACATGACCTCGGCCTATGCCGTGTTTGCCAATCAGGGCCTGAAGACCCCGGCCTTCGGCATTACCCGCATCACAACGCTGCGCGGCGAGACGGTATTCGAGAAGGATCTCGACGCCCCGCGCGAACGCGTTCTCTCGGAACAGACCGTCGCCTACATGAATCACATGATGCGGCTCGTCATCACGGGCGGCACCGGCCGCAGGGCGCATGTCGAGGGCGTCCCCGCGGCGGGCAAGACCGGCACGACGAGCGACTATCGCGACGCCTGGTTCTGTGGCTTCACCGGCAACTACGTGGCGGCCGTCTGGTTCGGCAACGACGACTTCAGCCAGACGAACAATCTGACCGGCGGCCTGCTGCCGGCCGTCGCCTGGCAGAAATTCATGGCCTATGCGCACACCAATATCGAGATCAAGCCGGTCTTCGGTATCGACTTCGAGCCCGCGCCCTTCGTGATCGCCTCGACCGAGGAAGGCAGCGGCGCCGAGCCCGTCGTCGAACGCCCGCCGACGCTCAAGCCCGCCGCCGCGAACAAGCTGCTCGAAGTGGCCGACCGGCTCGGTGCAACGCTCCGCTCCGCGCGTCCCGAGACCGACCAGGCCGCGCTCGCGAGCGCCGCGGCAGCGTCCGCGAGCGAGAGCCTGTAGCCGTTGCGCTTTCTCGCCCACCTGCTCACCATGATCGCGGTCGCGCTCTGCGTCGGTTTCGGGCTCAGCTGGTATGCCCTGAGCGACGGCCGCGTCTTCGGCGCGCTGCGCGTCGGGCCGTGGGTCGCCTGGCGCAACGTCGGCGTGCCCGGACCCGATCCCTATACCCGTGCCCATGTGGCGCGCGCTGGTGCACTGCAACTGGGCGCGAGCGAAGGCCTGCAGTTCGTCGCGACGACCGACAGCGACGGCCAGCAGCTCGACCGCAACTGCCGCTACCGGATCGACGGCACGACGCCGGTTTCGACCTTCTGGACGCTGGTGCCGGTGGCCGCCGACGGCACCATCATCACGCGCCCCGACGCGCCCGCCGCGTTCAACAGCGCGCGCGTCGCCCGCGCAACCGATGGCTCGCTACAGCTCTACGTGAGCAAGTCGCTCAGCCCGCGCAACTGGCTCGAGATCGATGGTAGCGGGCCGTTCTCGCTGGTCCTCACGCTTTACGACACCGCCAGCTTTGCCGGCATCGGTTCGACCGCGGCAACACTGCCCGCCATCATCCGCGAGGCATGCCCGTGACCCGGCTCTTCCTCTGGGCCGCGGCGGGCATCGTCCTCGGCGGTATCATCCATATCGGCGTGATCCTCAACCTTCCCGCTCTCGCGACCGAAAGCCTGTGGCAGCGCACAGCCGGGCTCGATGCAACGAATCGCATCGTCGTCCTCGCCGGCGTGAAGACAGGCGACCCCAACCCCCTCGCGCTCGATCCCGAGCTGACCTACGCCCTCTGCCGCATCGATCTCGCCTCGGGCCCGGGCTTCGTTCGAGGCACGCTGCCGCTCGCCTTCTGGTCGGTGGCGGTATACGAGCCCAACGGCACGATCCTCTATTCGACGACGAACCGCGACGGCATCGGCCGCAACCTCGAACTCGGCATCTTCAACGCCGTGCAGACGCGCCTGCTCGCCGAACAGCAGCTCGATGCGGTGGCCGGCTCGCTGATCGTCGAATCGCCCGTCGACGACGTTCTCGTCGCCGTGCGGCTCGCGCCGCCGCACCAGGCGATGCGCGGCCGCTACGAGCAGGCGCTCGGCCGGCTGGCCTGCGGCAACCTCAGCACCAGCTGATCACTTGAGGTACTCGCCCTCGTCCGGCGAGCGAAGCAGGAGGCGGGACGGAAGCGCGCGCTCGGCGCGGACCTCGAGGCGAACGGCGCCATCGAGGCAGAAGTCGCCCCGTTCCGCCCGCTCGACATGGATCGACAGCTCGCTGAGCCGCGCGTCGGTTTCCACCGCTTCCTCGTGCGGCGTTTCGACCAGCAGATGGTCGAGCGCCTTGCCGTAGGCGTCGTAGCGGAAGCGAAGCGACTGGACAAACCAGCCGATGAACATCGCATTCTCCGCGCGCCGCTCGGCGGTCTCCTTGCCGGCAAGGCCATTCAGTCCGTCGCTCGCGACTGCCCGCCGGCGGTCGATCTCCATCACGCGGCAAATCGACCGGAATGTCGGGATCGCGAGGTCCGCATCGGCGCGCGCGTCGTCCGCGACGGTCCGGAACCGGATGCGCGAGGACTGGTAATGCGTCTGGCGCAGCCAGCGGTAGTAGCGGCCCGGATCGAACCGGATCGACCCCTGGCGGACGAGGCGGGTTCGCTGCAGTTCGACGGCCGTGTCCATGAACCAGTCGTCGGCATGGGGCGCGACGAGGAAGCGCCACACCCGGTCGTGCATCTCCTCTTCCTCGTCGGTCAGGTTGAAGGCCGAGACCGGTTCCCCGGCGAGTTGCGCGCGCGTCTTGCCGGCGGCAGGCATTATTTCGTCGTGCAGCACGCTCGGCGCGGCCCGGCCGAAATCGCCGACCGGCCTTGCGCAGGCGCTCGCCGTGGCGCAAAGCGCAACGAGCGCGGCCGCGATCCCCAGGCGCCCCGGAATGTCAGACACGTTTGCGCTTGGCGCGGATGGTTCCCCCGGGCTTGCCCGGCACCGGCGTTCCATCGCGCTCGTACCGCACCCCGGTGAAAAGGTAGATCTGCGCCCCGCCGGGTCCGGCTATTCGCCCTTTGGGGCGGCGTCCACGCTTGTCGAAGTAGACGAGCTTTCCCAACGATTGTCTCCGAGCCCCTTGCGCCGTCACGCGGACCAATCGCGCGCGACGCACTCCAGCGGTTTTCATTAAGAGATCGTCAAGGTTAACAGTTCGCTAACGATTTCCCTGAAATAGTCCGATCGCGGGACGGGGGCTCCCCGCCGACTTCCAGGGCAAACGATGATCGGGTTTCAACCTTACGAGACGTTCCAGCTCCTCATCGAGACGGGCGGGATCGACCGCGCCAACACATTGCTCTGCGCGGCCTGCGACGCCTTTGCCCGGCGCGGCAAGCCGACCCTCGCCGAGATCGAACAGTTCACCGCCCTCGCGCAGCGTCTCTTCCCCACGGCCGCGCCTGCTGCGCGCGCCAAGGCAGCGGCAACCCTCGGCCGCTCCGATGCGCTCTCGCCCGAGCTCGAGGACCTCGTCATCGCGCATCTCGGCGAGGACCTTGCCGACTTCCTGCATGCCGCACCGCACCTCTCCGAAGCGACGATGCTGAAGATCGTCTCGGCCAACGACGTCACCAGCGCCGCCGCCCTCGCCCGCCGCGGCGACCTGACCAACGTCGTCCTCGCCAAGCTCTTCCAGATGAACAGCCGCAAGGTCTATCGCGCGCTGGCATCGAACACGTCGATCGTGCCCAGGGGGCCCTATCTCGGAGCGCTCGCCCGCTCGGCGCAGATGGATCACCAGGTTGCGTGGTCCCTCGCGGCGCGCGACGATTTCGACACCGCGCTCCTTGCCCCGGCCTTCTTCGATCTCAACGAGAGCGACCGCATCAAGGTCATCCAGGCTTTCGCCAAGCGGCAGACGCCGGCAGCGCCGATCAGGAAGACGCTGGAGCAGCTGTCGGTGGCGACCGCCGAACTCACGCGGGCGCTGATGAAACTCTTTTCCGAGAACCGGCGACCGGAGATCACGCGGCTGCTGCACCAGATCACGGCGCTCGACGAGGTGCGGTGCGGCCAGATCGCCCACGACACCAGCGGCGCTGCCCTGTTCGTGGTGCTGCGCGCCTTCGGCTGCAATGCCTACGACGGGCTCAAGGTCCTGATCCACGCGACCTCTCACGACGAGGACCGGTCGAAGGCGCTCGCCTCGTTCTCCCAGTTGTTCGAGTCCGTGAGCGTCGACGCGACGGCCTACCTGATGAGCGCCTGGCGCGGGGAGGTGAACCTGCTCGAACTGACCAGGCCCGAGTACCGGCCCTTCACCGAGGAGAGCCGCCGCACGCCGGTCGTCACCAACGAGCGCAATCCTCTGGTCGAGCAGGCCATCGAGGCCCTCGCGCGCATCGGCGCGCGCAAGGCGAGCTAACCCCCGACCACCGTCACGCCGGGCTCGCCGCGGCGGATTTCGAGCGAAACGACCCAGAGGTCGGGATCGAACCGCTGCTCCTGCGCGATCCGCTCGCGCACCTTCGCCGGCTCGACCTGGTCGAAGCGCCGTTGGAACAGCCGGTCCGCGCTGTCTTCGCGCAGCGCCGCGGGGGCCGGTGTAAGCAGCGATGCGGTGCCGTTGAGGTGGTCGATCTCGACGAATATCTGACCCGCGATCGGATCGCCGCGCCGGGTCACCACGCACAGATTGCCAAGATCGTTGTGGCGCCGGACGAAAGCGGAAACCCAGAGGTCGGAGCGGAACATGGCGCTCCCTAGAACGTCGCTCCGTTCTGTACAAGCAGGTCGAGAAGTTCGGGCGTGATGCGTCCTGTGACCTTGTAGTTGAAGTAGACCTCGAAGTTGCGGATCGCCTTGGCGGTGGCTTCGCCCGCAACCCCGTCCGCCGGACCATGGAGGAAGCCGAGGCTGGCCAGTCCGCGCTGCACCTTGGCGACCATCACCGGGTCGGTCACCGAGAACGGCGGCATCAGCTCCTCGGGCTTTGCGTCCGTGTCGAGCACGGCGACCTCGGTCTCGATCGCGTCTTCTTCATCCGGCACGACCAGCGTCGCCCCGACGCGCGGCTCGGCGACAGAGGCCACCCGATAGGCCGGCTCAATGCCGGCTGCAGCATCGTCTGCCGCTGCCGGCATGGCCGCCGCAGCGCCCTGCGTCTCCCTGGCGACGAACTGCTGCTGGGGCTTCGGCGTCTTGCCGGGCGTCGTCATGGCGATGGTCTGGACGCCGTTGATGATCGTGTCGATCGCGTCGCCGGCCGTTTCGACCGCGATCTGCATCGCTTCCTGCGGGGTCTCCGGCAGTTCGCGGCGCAGCACCTTTGGCTCGGTCGTCACGTCGGCGACGGGCTTCGCTTCGATCGTCGCCTGCAGCGGCTCGGGAGCGGGCAGCGGCTCGATATCGGGAAGCGTAACCGTGGTGACTGCGCGGCTAGCCGCCGGCGCCTCTTCTGCCGTGGACACAGAAGGTGCCGTGACGGCCGGCGGCTCTGGCTCCGGCTCCGCAACGGGTAGAAGGGCCGGCGTGCTTTCGGTCCGCGGTTCCGGCAATATCACCGGCGCGGCGCGGACCGCCGCAAGCAGCTCGTGCGTGAGTTCGCCCCGCGGACGCATGCCCATGCGTTCCTCGAACTTCTTGATGGCTCGAGCGGTCTTCGGCCCATAAAGGCCGTCGATGGCGCCGTCGAAAATCTGCATGGCGTGCAGCTTGCGCTGGATCTCGGTAACTTCGTCATTGCCCAGCGGCGCGACCTGGGTGGCCGGGGCGACGCTGCCGGTCGTTTCCTGCGCGGGAAGGGGCTCGACGGTCGTCAGTGTCTTCCGGGGCCGTTCCGAGGCCGGCAGCGGGACGACCACTTCGGGCACCCTCGCCGCGCCGATCTGGCTTGGTGCGAACAGCGGAGCCGGATGCTCGTGCGCCTGCATGTAGAGCGCGTTCGAGCCGGCCATGGCACTGAACGTCACCATGGCGAGCACGGCCGAATTGGCGAGCGGCGCGCGCATGAAGCGGCCGAAGCCCCAGTGAATGAGGTTTCCGGTCGTCTCCAGCACGACGCCGCCCGCCGCAACCGGCAGGCGGGCCAAGGCGAGTGCGGTCATAGCGCTCTTTTTCTTTCGTCGGGCCATTCGGGCATATGCTGCTGAGCCGGTTCCCGGTGCAAAGGCATTACCTCCGCAGTTTCCTCCAGCTTTATTGCCGGACCGTTTATCGGGAGCAGGACCGTCATTGTCGTGCCCTCTCCAGGCGCGGAAGCGGCATGCAGCATGCCCTCGTGCAGTTCGACGAGCCCCTTGACGATCGAAAGGCCGAGCCCGGTGCCCTCGTAGCGCCGCGCGAGCCCCCCCTGCGCCTGAAAGAATGGTTCGCCGATGCGGTGGATCGCCTCCTCGTCCATGCCGACCCCCTGGTCCTTGACCGAGAGGTTCAGGTACCGGCCCTGTCGGCGCATCGCGAGGGTGATGACGGTGTTCTCGTGGCTGAACTTGACCGCGTTCGACAGCAGATTGATGAGGATCTGCCGGCACACCCGCTCATCCGCGACGATCGCGGGCAACTTGCGCGGCACCTCCTTGACGATCTCGATGCGCTTCTCGCGCGCCATCGGCTCGATGATCCGCAGGCACGGCTCGATGATCGCCTCCGGCAGGAACGATTCGGTCTGCAGCTCGAATTTGCCCGCTTCGATGCGGGACATGTCGAGCAGCATCCGCACGACTTCGATGAGATGGGTGCCGCTCTGGTGAATGAGCTTGGCATATTCGCGATGCGTCGGGCTGAGCTCGCCGACCACCCCGCTCGTCATCATCTCGGAGAATCCGACGATGGCGTTGAGCGGCGTGCGCAACTCGTGGCCGATCATCGCAAGGAAGCGCGATTTCGCCATCGAGGCCTCTTCGGCAAGCTTGTGCGCCCGCCGGATCGCGTCCTCCTGGTCCTTCCTGTCGGTGACGTCGCGCAACAGCGCCACGACTTCATGGCGGCCGCCGCGCTCCTCCTCGTCGATCACCGGCGACAGGGCGACTTCGATCCAGGCGAAGGCCGGCGCGGTCGCCGGCGCCTGGGGATCGTCGCGGCGCATCCGGACCTCGACGGTCCGCGCCTTGCCGTCCACGTTGGCCTCGGCAAAAGCGGTGAGGTAGAGCGGCCGGTCGAGCACGTGGATGCGGTCCGTCAGCCCCTGCCCCGAGAGCTCGTAGCGCTTGCAGCCGAAGAGCTTCTCGGCGGACCGCGAGGTAAAGATCAGCGCGCCGTCGCTGGCGAAGCGCATGACGGCGTCGCGCACGTGCTCGATCAGGTGACGATAGGCAGCGATCTGCGCCTTGTCATAGACCTGAAAGACCGAGTTCAGCCGGTTGGCCGAATGGCTGACGATCACCGCGACGACAGCGAAGGTCAGCGCTGCAACGAGCGAATACTCCTGCCGGTGTGCCTCGGGCCAGGCGAGCAGGCCGGTGGAAGCGGCGGCGGCAAGGGCGACGACGATTACGAGCGCAAACCAGGAGCGCTTCTTGACCGGCGTCCGCGTCAGCAGCGACGCGTGCACCGGGCCCAGCAGCGCCGTCGCAAGTCCGAAATCGGCGATCGTCGGGTCGGCGACCGCGAGCAGGAGGCCCGCCAGCATGACGCCGTAGACCTGCCCCGCAGCGGCGCGCTCGAACTGCCCCCGATCATGGAGCGCAAGCGTGAGGATCCCCGCCGTCAGGCCGAGCATCCCGAGGATGAAGGGCAGGAGCTTGCCGCCCATCAGCATCTGGAACGCGAACGGCAGCCCGACAAGGCTCGCAACGATGATGATGCGCGAATTGGTGGCGAGCGTTATGCGCCGCAGCGCTTCAGGACGCCCGCCCGCACCGCGCGTCGACGACGGCCAGCCGACACCAGCCAACCAAGAGATGAGGCCACGCATTACTTGAGACTCTCGGCCCAAACGCCTTCCGGTTGGCGTGAGCCTTCCATCGAAGACCTAAGAGCGGCTTAAGGGAGATGACGTTCGGTCCGCGTTGCACGGGATGTCCCCGCGAACCGCCGTTGTTTCTTCTGCTAGCGTAAACAACTGGTTGCGCCGCGAAACCTCGCCTTAAGCTTGGATTTGTCTCAAATTTTAGGCTTTGGCCGAAAGCCGGATTAAGGCGCCGACGCCTAGGGTCCTGGCGTGGGCGGAGCCTCCGCCCGGCTTGGGTTCGGTCGATGTTTCTCCTGCGTTCGGCATTTTGGCTTACCGTGGCCTTCGTCGTGATTGCGCCGAAGGACGCCGATCTCGGCGCGATCGCCGGCAGCGCTTCCGCGCATGCCATGGCGGCGGGCCAGCAGGTGATTGCCCGTCAGATACTCGAGCACGACTGCAACAGCCTCGAATGCGTGGGCGCCAAGGCCATCGCCGCGGCGGTCATTTCGGATCTCCCGTCCAACGATCCCTCCATGCAGGATTCGTCGATCAGTCCGGTCCCAATCCCCCGACCGAGACCGGATTGGATGGGGTGAAGCCAGGGGTCGCGTCACTTCCCCCGACGCTACTCCAAAGCGGCCCCTGGTTCTGGAGCCGCAAGCACGCTGCCCCGTGCTTGCGGCTTCCTTTTGCGATCATGGCCGCGCTGCCCTATGTAAGAGCCATGGCAACGCCCGCGGCTTTCACCGAGATCGAAGAAAACCTGTCCTTCCTCGACGATTGGGAGGACCGCTATCGCTATCTCATCGAACTCGGCCAGGCGCTGCCGCCGCTCGCGCCCGAGGAGCGCAGCGCCGCGAACAAGGTGCACGGCTGCGTGTCCCAGGTGTGGCTTGTTTCCGAGCGCGACGGAGCGACGCTCCGCTACCGCGGCGAATCCGATGCGATGATCGTCAGGGGCCTCGTCGCCGTTCTCGTCGCGCTCTATTCGGGGCGTCCGGCCAGCGAGATCGCCGCGACCGACGCCATCGAGGTCTTCGACCGGCTTGGCCTGCGCGAACACTTGACCACGCAGCGGTCCAACGGACTCGTTGCCATGGTGAAGCGTATCCGCACCGAAGCGCAATCCCTCGCCGCCTGATCAGCCGAATACGCCGGGCCTGGCGCCCTCGCCCAACCATGCGTGGGCGCGCCGCGACTCCGCGCCGACGGCGACCGGGGCGAGACCGTAATGGTGCGCCAGCTGTTCGAGGCCGATCCTCAGCACCAGCTTGGCGCTCCGTCGTGGCCACCCCCTCTCGATCTCGACCGTCTGCAGGCCCTTGAGCAACCCGCAGACGTCGAGCACGACACCGGCACAGTCGGCCGGCAGTATCCGGTGCAACTCTGCCAGCGCCTTGCGGGCATCGGCCGCCATGTCACTTATCGCTGACGGCTGGCTCATGCTCTTGCCGCCCGCGCGATGCGCGGCCGAGTAGCTCATCGTGAGCCGCGGCTGGAGTTGCGCCCTTTCGACCAGCCGTCGCACGCGCTCGCCGGCTTCGAGGTGGTGACTGGCCAGAAAGGCCGGCTGGCCCTCCGTCGCACGCGCGAGCCGCGCGAGCGGGCTCTCGGCAAGGTTGAGCGTCGTTCCGTCGGGCCGCCGATGCTCCAGCCGGTGCTGGGCAGCGAAGGCGCCGTCCGCCTCGGCGAGTTGCCGGCGCAGCCACTGCCGCGCCTCGCGCGTTGCGCGGCATGACCCGCCCTCCATCGCAAGCAGACCGGCCGCAGCCAGCGCACGGACCGCCCCGCCATCGAGGCTCGCGGCTTTGCTCCCCTCGACAGTCCAGCGGCCGGAGGGGCTCGGCCGCGCCTCTCCGCCGGATACGAGGTCTCTCACAAAGCGCAGCACCGGCGGCTCAGCGCGTGGCATGAACCGCCTCCGCTTCCTCCCGGTACGCGGTCAGTTCGCCCTCGAGCCCCTCAACGAACGACTCGAACCAGCTTTCGTCGCGCCGGTCCTCGATGCGCGCGCAGGCATGCGCAACGGTCGTGCGGTCGCGGCCGAAATAGCGGCCAACCTCGTGGTATGAGCGCCTGAGGATCACGTGCATCAGGTACATCGCGAGCTGGCGCGCCTCGGCCGCATCCGCATCGCACCGGGAGGGGTGGAGCAGCAGGAGCGGCGGCACGCCCGATGCCTCCGCGACCAGCTTGACCAGATACGCGGCATCCCGGTCGCCGCCCCGCAATGCATCGAAGGCGACCACCGCGCCTTCTCGTGACGGCGAATCCTCGGGTTCGCTCCGCCGCTGCACCGCTTGCCTCATCGCACCCTCCTAGGATTACATTCCTAGAGAATGCCGAAGCTTTGCGGTACGGGGATAAGTATGGATGCGCGGAAAAATCCGCTACGTGCTTACACGGACAGGAGAATTGCCTCGCGTGCCCGCCGAGCGGCGGCCGCCGGCCTTGCGCCGCCCCCGGACCTGGATCCGGGCGCGGCGCAGGAATCCTCGTCAGCGCCGGCCGGCCGGTTTGCGGCCGAGGCCATTCTCCTTGGCGAGCCGCGAACGGGTCGCGGAGTAGTTCGGGGCCACCATCGGATAGTCGGCCGGCAGACCCCATCTCTCCCGGTATTCCTCGGGCGAGAGGTTGTAGCGCGTACGCAGGTGGCGCTTCAGCGACTTGAACTTCTTCCCGTCTTCGAGGCAGACGATGTAATCGTCCGAAATCGACTTCTTGATCGGCACGGCCGGCTTCAGTTCGACCTGCGGCGCGGGCGCCTCCCCGCTCTTGAGCGTCTCCAGCGCGACATGGACGTCGGCGATCAGTCTCGGAAGATCGGAAACGCTGAGGGAGTTGTGACTGACGTAAGCGGAGACGATTTCGGCGCTGAGCACGATGAGATCGTTGTCACCGTCCGCAGCGGCGGCAGTCAGATCGTTCATTTCACGTCCTTTTCTTGCGATCTGTTCTGGAGGGACGCAGGCCCTGCGCCCACTTGCTTGCCTCTCTAGTTGCCCGACCACTGGATTGCAACCGCGCGACCCCGCTAGTCGCTGCTGCTTTCGGCCGCATCCATGTTTGTCCGCGCCCGCTGATTCCGGTCCGATTCGAGCTCGTTGATGCCGGTTTCGGGCCCCGGCTCGATGCCGGCGTGGTATGCGGCGCGCGCGAGCAGGTGCGCCGAAACCGGCGTTGTCAGCACCAGGAACAGGATGCCGAGGATCGCCCTCAGGACCACGGCGCTGTCGAGCGAGACGAAGGCAACCGCGAGCAGGATCAGCCCTGCCCCGACGACGCCCGCCTTCGATGCGGCATGCATGCGCGTATAGAGATCGGGGAGACGCAGGATGCCGACCGCCGCGAGGGCCGCGAAGAAGCCTCCCGCAACGATCAGCGCACCCGCAATGTATTGCAGCACTTCGTGCATCACTCGACCGCCTCGGCATCGGCGGTCCGCGCCAGCGCGCGCCTCAGCAGGTATCGCGCCAGCGCGACGGTCGAGAGGAACCCGAGCAGCGCAATGGCGATCGCGATGTCGAGATAGAGCGAGAAGCCCGTCCTGATCGCGAAGACCGCGATAAAGCCCATGGCGAGCGTCGTGATCAGGTCGAGCGCCAGCACCCGGTCCGCAAGCGTCGGCCCGAGGACCAGCCGCACGATGCCGAGCGCCAGCGCGATCGTCAGCAGGATCAGCGCCGCGTCGGTAGCATAACCAAGGAAGGTCGCACCGCTCATCGCTCGAAGGCCTCGATGACCTTGGCTTCGAAGCCCTTCGCAATATCGGCGATCAGCGCTTCCTTGTCCGTCACGCTGACGGCGTGCACGTAAAGCACTTTGCGGTCGTCCGAGACGTCGACGCTCAGCGTCCCGGGCGTCAGCGTAATGAGGTTCGCAAGCAGCGTGATTTCCGCGTCCCTCGTCGCGGTAAGCGGAAAGGCGACGATGCCGGGGCGCAGGTGCCGTCGCATGTCTGGACGTGCGACGAGTACCGCTACCCGGAACGCCGACATGAAGAGCTCGTAAACGAAGAGCACCGTCAGCGACGCGATCCGCTGCGCCCGCAGTATCAACCTGGGGCTTTGGACCCGGTCGCGCACGAGGAACAGCCCGGCGCCGGCGACGACGAAGCCGAACAGCAGGTTGAGAAGCGAGAAGTTGCCGGTCGCGGCCGTCCAGCCGAGGGCGAGGATCACCGCGAGAAGCGCGAGACTCATGGCGAGGCACCTCCGAGTCCGGTGGCCTCGATATAGCCCGCAGGTCCCAGAAGATCGAGCGCCGCGGCTCGGCTGAGGCCCAACAGAGGATCGGGCAGGAAGCCGAGAAGCAGGACCGCGAACGTCACGATGGCCACGGCGCCGAGGCCGAAGCCACGCTCGCGCCGGTCGAGCGTCCGCAGCCGGGTGTTCGGCACTTCCGACTCCGGCCCCTCCGGCCCCGCCCGCCAGAAGACGTGCCCCCACAGGCGCGTCCCGGCGATAAGCGTCAGCAGCGCATTGACCAGCAGCGCTCCGGCAAGGGCCAACGCGACCCAGTCGATCCCCTGCCCCGGGTCCGCCAGCCTCGCTCCGTCGAGCCCCGCCTCGAGCAGCAGCAGCTTCGGCCAGAAGCCGAGGAACGGCGGCACGCCGGAGACGGCAAGCACAAGGATGAAGAAGACGATCGAGATCGGCGCGTTGGCGGCGTAGAGCCCGCCCATCTGCCGCGTGTCGGTTGCTCCCGTCGCCTTCTCGATCAGCCCGGCGGCGAGATAGAGGCCCGTGATCGTCAGCATAGCATGCAGCACGTAGGCGGCGCTGCCGGCGATGCCGTTGGCGTCCGGCAAGGCGATGCCCATCGTGATCGAGCCGATACCGCCGATGACGAGAAAGCCGAGCGCGCGGCGCAGGTTCGTTTCGGCAATCGCGCCGAGCGGCGCGATGAGCAGCGTCAGCACAGCGATGGCCGCAAGCACCGGTTCGAGCAGCTCGCGGCTTGCCGGGAGCAGCAGCACCAGTGTCCGCAACAGGGCGTAGATGCCGACCTTGGTGAGGAGCCCTGCGAGCAGCGCGGAAATGCCCGCGTTCGGCGTGTGGTAGGAGGCGGGCAGCCAGGCGTTCACGGGAAAGGCCGCGGCCTTCATCCCGAAAGCGAGGAGCAGCAAAGCGGCGACGCTGGCCATTGCGGCCGGATCGGCCGCCGGCGCGGAAAGGATGATGTCCGCCATGTTGAGGGTGCCGAGCAGGCCATAGAGAAACGCGAGGCCGAGAAGAAAAAGCGTCGTCGCAAGGAAGTTGATGAAGCCGTATTTGACCGTTCCGTCGAGCTGACGGCGGCGCCCGCCGATAACCATCAGGCCGAAGGACGCGATCAGCATCACCTCGAACCAGACGTAGAGGTTGAAGAGGTCGCCGGTGAGGAACGAGCCGGAAACGCCGGCGAGCAGCAGGAGCAGCAGCGGATAGATCCCGTCGCGCGGCCCGTTGGTCGGCATGTCCGTGTGGATGTAGAGCAGGATGATGAGCACGACCGCTGCGGCCGTCAGCGCGAAGACCGCGCTCATCGCATCGGCGGTGAAGCTGATGCCGAACGGCGGCAGCCAGTTGCCCATCGTCATCGACATCGGCCCGACCTCGAGCGTGCGCCGGAGCAGCTCGACGTCGCAATAGAGCACCGCCCCGATCACCACCGCCGCGAGCAGCCAGTGGAAATCGCGCGCCGACGACAGCATCAAGAGGATCGCCGCGCCGATGAGCGGCAGGGCGACGGGAAGGATGATGATCCAGTCGGCGGCGGCGGTGGGGACAGTAAGCATCGCGCCGCCTCAGTAGCTCAGGGGCGGCCGCGGCTCGCCCTCGGGTTCGGCAATCCTGAGCTCATCGGTATTGTCGGATTCGAGCGCCGCGTAAGCGCGATAGGAGAGGACCAGCAGGAAAGTGAACATTGCGAAGCCGATGACGATGGCCGTGAGGATCAGCGCCTGCGGCAGCGGATTGGCCGAGTGGGCGAGCGGTGCCTCCATGCCGGCCGGTACGATGGGCGGAACCGCGCGCGTCAACCGGCCGACGACGAGGATCGTGAGGTTGACCGCATTGCCGAGGAGCGCGAGGCCGAGAAGCATGCGGATCAGCGAGCGCGACAGCAGCAGGTACACCGCCGACGTGAAGAAGACGCCGATGAGGGCGGCGACGGCGTAATCCATCAGAACCCGCCCCCATCTTCCTCGAGCGCGAGCGCGACCGCCGACACCGTCCCGAAGACGGCAAAGTAGACGCCGATGTCGAAGACCATCGGCGTCGAGACCGCGATCGTGCTGCCGCCCAGCGCGATGTCTGCCCATAGGCCGGTGAGGAACGGTACCTCGAATCCGAGCGAGACGATTCCCGATAGCCCGGCAAGCGACACGCCGAGGCCGGCAAAGGCCAGCGGGTCGACCTTGAGCGCGCCGCGCACCGTGCCCGGTCCCACCGCGATGCCGTAAATGGCGATAGCGGCCGCGGCGATGAGGCCGCCGATGAACCCGCCGCCCGGCTCGTTGTGGCCGCGCAGCATGACGAAGATCGAGAACACCACCATGACCACGGTGATGATCGGCGCGATGGTCCGGAAGATCAGCGTGTTCATGCGACCTGTCCTATGCCGCGCCGCGCCCCGCGGATGAGGGCGAGGATGGCGATCCCGGCCGTCATCACGACCGATATCTCGCCCAGCGTGTCGAGGCCGCGGAAGTCGACGAGAATGACGTTGACGACGTTATGCCCGTGCGCGACCGGCGCGCTGTTGGCATTGAAGAACGTGCTGAGACGCGGATCGAACGTGCCCTCGAGCACGGCAAAGAGCACCGTCGTCGCGGCGGCCCCGCAGACCAAAGCGACGGCGCCGTCGCGCAGCACGTCCTCGAGCTCGCGCGGATCGCGCCGGTCGAGGCGCAGCCGCGTCATCACCAGCGCGAGAATTACCACCGAGAGGATTTCGACCATGAACTGCGTGAAGCTCAGGTCGGGCGCGCCGAAGAGCAGGTAGATCAGGGCGACGGCAAGTCCCTGGATACCGAGCGCCAGGATGGCGAAGAGCCGCGTCTGGGCCAACAGGACGGTGACCACCCCCACCGCGCCGATGGCGAGCACGGCCCACTCGTAGAACGTCAACTGGGGCATGTCCGGCACCGTTGGAAGCCTGTCAAACAGCCAGAGCGGGGTTATCAGCACCCCTGCCAGGAGGATGAAGATCACGACCAGGTAGAGTTGCAGCCGCCCGTGATGCAGCACCCGCGTCACCCATCCCGCGAACCGGATGAGCGAGAACATCAGGCCGTCGAATCCCTTGTCGAGGGACCAGCCGACCGAGGCATCCGCGCGGCGCAGCACCGTGCGAACCTGGTCGAGCCGCCAGTAGATCAGGCCGCCGAGCGCCCAGGTCAGCACCGACAGCCAGAAGACGATGCCGAAGAAGTCGATGCCGAGCGTGAGGTGCGCCTCGATTGCGGTATCGGCGATGGCGGTTGCGGCGGGCCCGAGGACCATTTCGCTGAACCATGCCGTCGCGAATCCGGCGACGACACCCAGCACGCCCAGCACGCCCGGTCCCACCAGCATGCCGAGAGGTGCTTCGTGCGGGTCCTTCGGGGCAATCAGCCGGGGCCCCATGAAGGGCCGGAGCGTGACCGCGAGCGCGGCAGCCGCCAGCAACGCATTGCCGACTAGCAGCGCGATGAGGACGGCCACTGCCGTCCACTCGAGACCCGTTGCTGCCGCGAGGTAGGTCTCCTCCTTGGCGAAGAAACCGAGGAGCGGCGGCAGCCCGATCATCGAGGCGCCCCCGAGCACAGCGATGATGAAGGTCATGGCGAGCGGATCGCGGAGCCCGCCGAGGGCCGTGATGTCGCGCGTCCCGGCCTCATGGTCGACGATGCCCGTCACGAGGAACAGCCCCGCCTTGTAAAGGGCATGGGCCACGAAATAGATCACCGCGGCCTGGACCGCGACCGGCGATCCGATGCCGAGCAGCAGGACGAGCAGGCCGAGCGACGCGATCGTCGTCTGCGCGAGTATCTGCTTGAGGTCGGTCTGTCGCAGGGCGTGAATGCCGCCCCAAAGCAGCGTCGCGCCGCCGAAGGCGACCAGCGCTCCGGTCCATAGGTCGGTGCCGCCCAGCGCCGGCGAGAGCCGCGCGAGGAGATAGACGCCCCCCTGCACCATCGTTGCCGAGTGGAGGAAAGCCGACACCGGGGTCGGCGCCTCCATCGCGTTCGGCAGCCAGAAATGGAACGGCACCTGCGCCGATTTGGTGAACGCGGCAAGCAGCACCAGAACGAGGACAACCCCGTACGCGGCATGCCCGCCGAGGTCGACCTGCGTCGCGTTGATGCCACTGAGCTCCCAGCTGCCGGTGATCCGCTGCAGGAGAACCACGCCCGCGAGCAGCGCGAGCCCTCCCATCGTCGTCACCACCACGGCCTGGATGGCGGCGCGCCGCGCGATCTGGCGCCAGTGATCGAACCCGATCAGGAGGAACGACGTGATCGTCGTCAGTTCCCAGAAGGCATAGAGGGCGATGGCATTGTCGGCGAGCACCAGCCCGAGCATCGCCCCCGTGAAAAGCAGCATGAACGAGAGGAAGCGGGCCTGGTGCGCATGCCCCCTGAGGTAAGCGCCGGAATAGACGAGGATCAGGGCGCCGATCCCCGTTATGCTCAGCGAGAAGACAAGGCTCAACCCGTCGATCAGGAAGCTCAGCGCGATGCCGTGCGAACCGGCCCAGGCAAAGCTGATCACGATCGCCTCCCCCTCGGCGACCGGCGGGATGAAGCTCCAGAGGAGGAGAAAGCCGGCGGCAGGCACGAGCGCCAGAATCCAGCCGCTGAACGCCCCGAACGCGCGATGGATGGCCGACGTCAGTGCCGCCGCGAAGAACGGCGCGAGCACGACCATGAGGACGGCAATTTCGAGGCTGGCGTCCACGTCGGCCGCGGCTTCCCTAGATTCGGACTAGCTGAACCATAACGACTGTCGCCCCAGCGGCAAGCCAAACCGCTGCCGTGAGCGGGGAACAGCCCAGAGACTCTCGCGTTCTAACCCGCGAGAAGGAGCATCCGATGGCAGTCGAACAGATTAGCGACGACGGGGTGGCGCCGGCGATCGACTTTGCAAGTCACGAGCGGCAGTTCAGGCGCTTCGTTCATCTGACCAAGTGGTTCGCAATCCACATGTTTGTGGCTCTGATCGCGATCTATTTCCTCGTCGTTGCCGGAGATACGATGACCGGCGCCCTGTTCCTGGCCGTTGCGCTTGCCGCCCTGGGCTACGGCATCGTCTCGACGCCGCAGATCGCTCGCGACGTCAACGCCGCGGTAAGCCACGTCAAGGATCCGAGCTGAGGAAAGCCCCGGCAGCGGCATGCTTTTCCGCCGCCGGCGCGGCGATTGGCATAAACCTCTGCCGACCTCGGATTGGCGCGCGTCGGCAAAGCGCCTATACAGCCCCCAGCGGCCGGTCCGGCCACACGATCGAAGACATAAGGAGGCGTCCAGAATGGCTTTCGAACTCCCCGCACTGCCCTACGACTACGAGGCTCTGCAGCCCTACATGAGCAGGGAAA
>CAYRNE010000013.1:3857-17543 GCA_964425245.1 uncultured Devosia sp. | reverse complement strand
TCTGCGAAGTAGCGGGCGAGCGGCGCGGTCAGGTCGTAGCGCAGGCTCATCCACTGTTCGTCGTCATCCTGCAGCGAGAAGACACCTTCGTTGGGCCTGTCGGTATCGGGGAGAAACTTGCCGAGCGCCTCGGTGTATTCGAGCATCGGCGTTTCGACCGGATCGAATCCATAGCGCTCATAGACCGCGCGAATCCGGCCCAGCATCTTTTCGACCGCCGCGATTTCACCCGGCAAACGGTCCTCGAAACCGCGCGGAAGCCGCGGCTGGATGAGCTTCTTTTTTTCGGTCATTGGCCCCGGAATTTCAGGCGTTTCCGCGATTGGCGCCGTTCCTAGCGGAATCGGTTTTTGGAGACAAGCAGAGCCCCTCCTGTTGCTCCATGGCAACAGCTCGAAGCGGTGCGTCAGGCTGCCGCACTTTGAACTTGGCAACGCATGGCGAGCGGTATATCAGCGCGGCTCCCGAAACCCCAGCCGAAGGAGAAACCCATGGTTCGACTTCACACCGCTCTCAAGCGCGTGGCTGGTCTTCGCGGCACCCGCCGGGCCTGACTTTCCCGCCGGCAACCCGCCGGACCAGTAACCACCACCACCGCCGACCTGCTAGCCGCCGACTGCTGACGAGTCCCGTCAGCACCGGCCGATAGCCTGTCGCCGCCAGCCTGAATCAAACCCGAGGAGCCGGCGCGCAGCACGCGTCCGGAACACGCTATGCCATACTCGATCGACGAGGACGGCTTCGGCCGTCCGCTGCCCAACGACATCGCGCTGCGGATGCCGACCATCTACCGCCGGCGCGGGGTCATCGCGTCCGCCCTCACCAGCATCGGCACCTGGCTCGCCAACCGGCGGCTCGACCGCGCGAGGCGGGGCACCGAGCTCTTCCCGCAGGAGATCCCCAACTGGCTGCGCGAGGATCTGGGGCTGCCGCCCCTGCCGCCCCGCATCCGGCTCTGGTGGGAAGACCTCTGACGCGCGGCGGCGGCTCCTTGCCTCGTGGCGGGAGCCGCCGGCCTGAACTCATTCGCGAAGTCATTTCCGGCACCCGCCGGAATGACACCGTGGCTGTGGAACGCTCCTAGGCCACAGGCCGCGTCAGCGCCTTGCGCTCGCGTTCGCAGGGCGCGCGGCAGAAGCAGCCTTCCAAATGGTCGTTGACCAGCCCCATCGCCTGCATGAAGGCATAAACCGTTGTCGGGCCGACGAAGCTCCAGCCGCGCTTGCGGAGGTCCTTGCTCAACGTGCGCGAGGCATCGGTCGCGGCCGGAATCGATCCGGCCACGACCGGCGCACTCTCGGGCCTGGGCTCGAAGCTCCACACATAGGCTGCGAGCGAACCGAACTCGCGCTGCAGTTCCAGAGCCTGCTTCGCGTTGTTGATGGCCGATTCGATCTTGCCGCGGTGGCGCACGATGCCGGCATCCTGCAGCAGGCGCTCGACGTCCTTTCCGGTCATCCGGGCCACGGCGGCGATGTCGAAGCCGCGGAACGCGCGCCGGAAGTTCTCGCGCTTTCTCAGGATGGTGATCCAGCTGAGGCCGGACTGGAAGCCCTCGAGGCAGAGCTTTTCGAAGAGCCGGTTGTCGTCGGTGACCGGCCGACCCCATTCCTCGTCGTGATAGCGCAGGTAAATGTCCTCGCTGGTCGCCCAGGCGCAGCGCTGCCCTTCGCCCATGTCCCGATGCCTCATCTCGCCGGGCCAACGGCTAGCGCCCTTAAGGCAGGCGGGCAAGCCCATCAGGCGCGAGGCCTTTACGATCCCGAAACCATCTTGACTGTCAGAGCCTTAACCACGCCGCTTCACCGCGCGTTCGGCATTCTCCGTAATAATCCCTACCGAGGTCCGGGCCGCCGAGCCCGACGGACGCAACAAACGAGAGTGATCAGGATGTCGATTTGGACTCGCGTCGCGAGCGGCGCGGTGGCGGTTGTGCTTTCGCTTTCGATGGCAGCCGCCCCGGCTGAAGCCCGCAGCCGCTCGCTGTTCGACCAGATGTTCAACCCGCCCTCGGGCATGCAGCTCGTCGACAGCAAGCCGAGGAACGCATTGCAACTCAGGACCGGCAAGGTCCGGCTGGATCCGCGGTTCATGCGGCAGGTCGTTCCCCTCCGCACGAGCGAAAAGCCGGGAACCATCATCGTCAACACCGGCGAGAAATTCCTCTATCTCGTTCTGGGCAAAGGGAAAGCGCTCCGCTACGGCATCGGGACCGCCCGCTCGGGATTCGAGTGGAGCGGCACACACCGCGTCACGAACAAGCGCGAGTGGCCGGGCTGGACGCCGCCCGCCGAGATGAAGAAGCGGCAGCCGGGCCTACCCGACTACATGCCCGGCGGCATCAACAATCCACTCGGCGCGCGCGCGCTCTACATCGGCTCGACGCTCTACCGCATTCACGGCACCAACGAACCGTGGACGATCGGCACGAACGTCTCGTCCGGATGCATCCGCATGGTCAACGACGATGTGATCGACCTTTACGAGCGCGTGAAAATTGGCTCGAAGGTGATTGTTCTTTAGTTAGGAATCTCCGGCAGACTGCGCTCCCAACGGGGGCCGGTCTGCTGTGTCATGCGTGACTTTCTGACACTTCTCCAACGCTTCAAGTCCGACGAACGCGGTGTCTTCATCGTGTTTTTCGGCGTCATCGCGATCGTCCTCATCGCGACGGCGGGCGCCGTTGTCGATTTCACGACCATCGAGCAGGCGCGGGCCCGCGCGCAGGATGCCCTCGATTCAGCCGCGCTCGGCCTCCAGCCGACGATCTTCGATGACGGCGTCACCGAAGAAACCATCGAGCCGCAGGCCCAGCAGCTCCTCGACGAGCGCCTGGCCGATGCGAGCGTCACCGCCGACATCACCGACGTCGCGATCAACGTCACCGACGGCATGCTTCGCCTTCAGGCCTCGATCACCGTGCCGATGTCGTTCGTCGCTCTCGTCGGGATCGAGAACGTCACGGCAAACGTTCTTTCGGAAGCGACCCGGAAGCGGCTCAACGTCGAGGTTGCCATGGTGCTCGACAATTCGGGTTCCATGGCCAGCGCGAGCCGCATGGACAACCTCAAGGCCGCGGCGACCTGCGCGACCAACATCCTGTTCAACAGCGACTGCGCATCCACGGCAACGGCCGCCGACACCGCGCAGGTCAAGATCGGCATCGTGCCCTTCACCGAGTTCGTGAACGTCGGCACGGGCTACAAGACCGCCACGTGGATGGATACGACAGGGGTGTCGCCCATCGCGAACGACAACTTCGACACCGACGACAACCCGGCGACGCCATACACGGGGGCCGTTAACCGCTTCGCCCTCTATGATGCCCTGACCAATGCGGACTGGCAGGGCTGCGTCGAGGCCCGGCCCTATCCCTACGACACGAACGACACGCCGCCCAATCCGGCTGTGCCCGCGACGCTGTTCGTCCCCGAGTTCGCGCCGGACACGCCGGACAGCGGCGGCTATACCAACAACTACCTCGACGATAACCCGGCGGCCTGCCACTCGACGACGCTCCTCGGCACCTGCCAGGTGGTCGAAGTCAGGACCCAGTGCCTGCTTCAGCTGGCAAACTTCTGCAGCGGCGGGCCCAGCTACTCCTACAAGCTCAACGGCCTCAATGTCGCTGCGGGAACCTGCTCCTGCGATGGCGAGGCGTCCACCACGACGACCGCCTGGACCGGTTCCTTTCTCAACTACACCATGACCAAGACGACGACCTGCCAGGACTATCTCGGGTCCGGAGCAACGGCGCCCACCGACCCGCGGGCAAGGCAGGAGCGGATCTGCAAGTACACCGGCGCAATCAGCACCAGCGGCGGGAAGGGACCGAACTGGGACTGCCCCACCAATGCGCTGCTGCCGCTCACCAACACCAAATCGTCTGTGGTCGCGGCGATCAATGCCATGTATCCGCAGGGCTACACCAACATCCACCAGGGAGCGATCTGGGGCTTCCATATGCTATCGCCCACCGAGCCGCTGACCGAGGCCGAGGACTACGACAGCGCAACCTATAAGGTCATGATCATCATGACCGACGGCGAAAACACCGTGGACGGCTACAGCGCCTCGAACATGAACAAGGCCAACGGTTACATGGCCTATGGCTTCCCCGGTCCGCCGGTCGCCTCAGGCACCGCCTACAATGGTCGCATCTACAGCACCACCTATCCCACGCCGGCGAGCGGGGCCGAAGTGACCTCGGCCATGGACACACGCACCGTCGAAACGTGCACTAACGCCAAGACGGCCGGTATCACGATCTATACGATCGGACTGAACGCGCCGAACGAAACGACCGAGACCATGCTCAGGAACTGCGCCAGCAGTGCTGCACACGCCTACTTCCCGACGGCGTCGAGCGAACTCATTTCGGTGTTCACGGAGATCGCAAGCCAGCTCTCGAACCTGAGGCTTGCGAGGTAGCAGCAGTCAGCGCGATGACTTGAGGACGAAGCGCCTGCCGCCAGGGAACGCTGAAAGAGCGGCGCGCTGCTCGGCCTCAGTGATCCCCTCGAACTCGACCTCGAGGATCGTCTCCGGTCCGTCGACGGGTCCCACATCGGTGCGTGACGGTGCCGGAAGGCGCCTGCCGTGAACGGCAGCGAGCCAGAGACGCGGCCGTGGCCTCGCACTACCCTCGGTACGCATATGAAGGGCCATGTCCTTGGCCTCCGGACGCCAATGGCGGCGATGCGCCGCCCATCACCAGCAATTCATTAACGCCCCGCGGTTCTTTCAGTTTCCGACACGACGGCGTGATGCCCCTGCTTTCTTGAGGGCATAGCCGCGAGGCTAGCGGCAGAGCAGTGAACGGCGGAAAACACCCCGTTCATCCGGCGTTCAGCTACGGAACTCACCGCGCCCGCAACCCAAACGGTCTCCCCTGCGTTTCCGGCCGTTGGTTCCGGAGGCGCTCATGGGATTTGCCCGCTACTTTCTGCTGCAGCGCGGCGACAGCTGGCTGGTGACACTCGAGGGCCAGGTGATGGCTCGGTGCACGAGCCGCACCGAGGCGATGGAGGCGGCCGTGACCATGGCCGACCTCATGGGATCGATGCATCACGACGCCGACGTCATGGTGGAAACCGGCGATGGCGCCGGGCTCGAAGTCGTCTGGTCCTATGGCCGCGATCCGATGCGCAAACCAACGCCCGCGCGCCGTGATCCGGCGGCACAGCATAGAGTGAGGCTGGTGCAAAAAGGCGAGGCGCGACGCGCCTAGTGATGCGCCAGGGCGACCGCGCGTCCGAGCAGGCTTTTCTCGGCGCTCTGATAGACCAGAGCATTGTCCTTGCCGGGCCCCATAACCCGGACCTCGCTGCGGCCACCGCTCCTCGAGACCTCAGTTGCCCTGTCGACGGCCTTGCGGATTGCGGCATCGATGTGACCGAACGGTCCCTCGGCGTTGCCGTCGAGATCGACCCACCACTGGTCGCGTGCATTGATAACGATAAAGATAGACGTCTTCATACCCGGAAACCCCGTGCGCGGACGCCGGCCCTTCGGCCAATCCGCGGTCTACCACAACGCCGTGAGTAGAGTACGGTTCCCCCGCAATCTGCACACAATCCACAGGGCGGACGAGCCCGGCAAACGTCCGCCGCGAGCGAGGCGATCGCATAAAACCCGGGTATGTTTGGGCTAGAGACGCCGGCCGTTTGGACGGCGGGAATGGTACCGCCTCCCCGGCTCGAACGGGGGACCCCCAGATCCACAATCTGGTGCTCTAACCAACTGAGCTAAGGCGGCGCCGCGAAACGCGCGGAACATAGGGGGTGATGCCGCAAAGGGCAAGCGGCGGATTCCCGCCATTTCCGCGGGGCGAATGACAGCGTTCGGCTTAACCATCCGCGCGCTTCCTCCCGCCCCTCGAGGCAGTCAATGTGGACCAAGCGGGTTCCGCGGGATATTGAGAACCCGTTAAAGCCCAACGGCTTGCGTGTGCCAGACTGGCACAGCCCGAGGAAATATGTCGTGACGGAAGACTGGGCGAAATCGGCGGCAGGACGGCGGATCATCGCGCACTGGGCCGACTCCCGCCCGGCCTGGTTTTGGTCAGGCGACGGCTCGAGGCTGCTTTGGCGCAATCCCGCCGCGCGCCTCTTCAACGCGAAGCTCAAGAAGAGCGGCCTTCGGCCGGGCGACGAACCGGTGCCCATCAAGGGCCAGGTGCCGCGGTTGATCCGGCTCGGCTCGGTTGGCCGGTCATCGCTCTCACGCGTGCGGTTCCTCGCAGGCTCCAAGCCGGAATCGCGGACGTGCAGCGTGACCCCGCTCGAAACACGTGACGGCACTGTCGCGCTCCTCATCGTGGGCGTCGATCCGATCGAGGCGGAGGTGCTCGCGCATCGCGACCTATCGGACGACAGCCTCGCGGCGTCGCTGTTGCCGGAGCGCGCGCGCTATCTGCTGGTCTCTCCCCAGGGTTCACTCCTCGGCGCTCCACCCTCCGCGCAAGGGAGATTCGAGGCGGCTTTCGCCGAAGGCCGCATTCCGATTCCCGAAAGCAGCGCCGAGGTTGATCTGGACGGCGATCGGCTCACCGTGACGCGCTTCAAGGCCGGCCCCGGCGGCGAGCAATTGCTGCTGATCGAAGGCGCCCCGCAAAGCGAGACGAACATCGGCAGTGTTCGCTCGGAAGAAGGACTGGAGACGCTCGAATGGACGCCGCCGGCCGAGGCACCGCCGGCGGATGATCCTCTCGCGCAGCATGAGAAGGACGAACCGGCAGCGACGGCCCGCGAGACCGCGGAGGAGCGCGGAGAGCCTGAAGCAGCGGAAACGGCAGAAACCGGGAGCACCGGACCAGCCCGACCGTCCCTGTCTTCGCTGTTCGACCGGCTCGCCGGGACCGACACTCTTTTTACGGAACTCACTTCCGACGACGAGCGCTTCGCGGGACACCCGGGCACCACCGTTCGGGAAGAGCAGGTGGCCCCGGCCGGAGCCGGAGCAGGCGACCGGCCGGCCGAGTCGGAGCCGTCTGAACAATCCAGCGAAGGCACCGATGCCGAAGAAGCGCCCGACGGTTGGGCAGAAGCAGTCGAGGACGACGGTCCGGGTGAGCCCGACGTCATCGCCGCCGTGATCGAGTTCGACGAGGATCTTGCCGACACGGATCCCCTGACCCAGTACCGCGTGACGGGGCGCGGGTTCACGGCGCTGGAGAAAAACGAGCCGGAGGACGAAGAGACCGGTGACGTTGCCGCAGCGGACGAACCGCCACGCAATCCCGATTTCGTCGACAGGGCGTCGCGCTACAACTTCGACGAGCTGAGCCGGATTCTCGCGGACCGCGTGGCAGGAAACGACTTGCCGGAACAGCCGGCAGCGGCCCCGCAGCCGAAACCGCAACCGGCACCGGAGGGAGCGCTGGTCTCCATCGCGGGCGAGACGTTCATCCTCAACCGGCTGCCGATCGGGATCATGGTCTTTCGCGACCAACAGGTGCTGTTCGCCAACCGCGCGCTCACCGATCTTCTCGGATACGACACCGTCGACAGCCTCAGGGCCGCGGGCATAGGAGCGATATTCCCCGCCGACGATGCCGCGTCGGCCGGACCGGTAAGCCATTTGCTGCGCCGGGACGGCGTCCCGATGCCGGTCACTGCGCGCCTGCAATCGATCAGCTGGCAGGGCCGCCCGGCGCTCATGCTCTCCGCCAGCGCCGCCGAGATGCGGATCGGGCACGAAGCAGCGGTCCGGCACTTCGCCGAAGCGCTTGCAGAGCTGCGCGGCGAGGGCTTCTTCGAGGCAGACCGGATGGGCATCATCAAAGCGATGAACGCCGCGGGCCGTGCGGCGCTTGGACGCCAGCACGACGAGATCGCCGGCGAGCCGATTTCGGCACTCGTCATGCCCGACGATGCCGCGGCGCTGCGGACGTTCCTCGATCGGCCGGCTCGATTTGCCGAAACCGCACGCCCGAGCGTCACGCTCAGGGCATCCGCGACGGACGCCGAAATCATCTGTTTCGCGGAAGGCCAGGCCGGCGTCGTGACGGGCTACTTCGGCTATGTCCGCCATCGTCCTGCCGGGCGCGCGAGCACTCCCGCAGCAGCCGACGATGTCGATCCGTCGATGCTCGCCCGCATCAGCCGCGGCGTCCGCCGGCCGCTCAACACGATCGTCGGTTTTGCGGACCTGATCCGGTCCTCCGCGTTCGGAACCATGGAGAACCACCGCTATCTCGAGTACGCGCGCGACATAAAGACGGCCGGACAGGAAATCGCGGTGCTGGTCGACGAGCTCGACGAGTACACCCGCCTCAAGGCGGGGCGCTACGCACCGCGGCCGGCCGAGCTCGATCTCGGCGTGCTGCTCGAATCCTGCGTCGTGCGCGTTCGCGCCCAGGCGAGCGCGGCACGCGTTCTGGTCCGCAGCGCGATCTCAGAACGGCTGCCGCGCATCCGGGCAGACCGGGCCTCGCTCGGCCAGGCCGTGCTCAATCTGCTCGCGAGCGCCATCGACCAATCCCCCCCCGGTGGCTCGGTCGTTCTTTCGGCGCAGCCGGAGGAGAACGGCAGCATCGTCGTCAACATCAGGGACAGCAGCGCAACGGGCACCGATCTCGGCGAGCGCTTCGTCGTCTTCCGCGACGGCGTGGGCAAGGATGGCGAGCCGCTCGCGCCGGTGCGATCGAGCGTCGGGCTTGCGCTGACCCGTTCGCTCGTCGCGGTGAACGGCTGCAAGCTTTCCGTCGACCCGGCGGGGACCACCGGCACGCTCTTTTCGGTGACCGTTCCGCCCGACCTCGTCGCGCAGCAGCAGGCCATCTGACTGGACAGATTGTCGCACCCGGGGGCGACGTTTGGGACCGCCTAGACGTCTGAACTTCAAAGACAATCAATGCCAACTCTAGAGTGGTTCCAAACCTTTGACGACACTGGCCAATTCCTGCTTCCGCAAAATGTTGACAGTCGAAGTCAGAATATGGAGAACCGCGCCACCCAAACCGAGGATGAGGTCGTCATGACGCGCACGTTCAATTGGATCGGCACGGTCGCAGCGCTCGCAATTGCCGCGAGCACCCCGGCGCTTGCCCAGAGCAGTGAAGTCAACATCTACAGCTACCGGCAGCCCGGCCTGATCCAGCCGCTTCTCGACCGGTTCTCGGAAGAGACCGGAATCAAGACCAACGTACTTTACGCAGGCGACGGTCTGCTCGAACGCGTTGCCGCCGAAGGCGAGCTCTCGCCGGTCGATGTCGTTCTCACTGTCGACATCGGCAACCTCGTCGGCGCCAAGGAGCAAGGTCTGACGCAGCCGATCACGACTCCTGCCCTGACCGAGCGGCTTGAGCCCCAGTTCCGCGATCCCGATGGCCACTGGGCGGCGCTTTCGCTGCGGGCGCGGGTCTTCTTCGTCAGCAAGGACCGGGTCGACGCAACCGCGCTCACCTACGAAGACATCGCCAAGCCGGAGTGGAAGGGCCGGGTGTGCACGCGTTCGGGCGCCCACGTCTACAACATCGGGCTGATTGCCAGCCGCATCGCCCTGTGGGGGCTCGATGAAACCCGCGCCTGGCTGACCGCGGTGCGCGACAACCTCGCCTATCCGCCGAATGGCGGCGACCGCGAGGGCGTCAAGAACATCCTCGCCGGCACCTGCGATCTTTCGATCACCAACACCTATTACATGGGCGCGATGCTCAACAACGACGCGGAACCGGAGCAGAAGGAGTGGGCGGCCTCGGCGCGCATCATCTACCCAACCACCGCAGACGGGGACGGCACGCAGGTGAATGCCGCCGGCGCTTTCATCGCCAAGTATGCGCCCAATCCCGAGAATGCGAACAAGCTCATCGAATTCCTGCTGTCGGACGAAGCACAGCAGATATACGCCGACACCAATTACGAATTCCCCGCAGTGACGTCGGTCTCGCCGGCGGAGCTTACGCTGAGCTGGGGCGAGTTGAACCCGTCGAAGGTGACGCTCACCGAAATCGCGCAGTATAGGGACGAGGCGGCGGCACTCGTCGACGAACTGAGATTCGACGAGGGTCCGCAGAACCAGGAGTAAACGCATCTCCGCCGACGCTATCGGAGATCGGATCCATCGGGCCGGCGCGGCAAAAGCCTCGCCGGCCGCGGCGTTTGCGCTGGCGGCACTGATGGGCCTGCCGATCATCTGGCTGACCATCGCGGCTGGCGGCGCGGTCCTCAATGGCGACAACGGGCTCGCCGCCCACATGCTGCCGACGGCGCTGCGCGAGACCGGCCTGCTGATGCTGTGGGTCGGTGTCCTGACCAGCGTCTGCGGGCTCGTTGCGGCCTGGCTCGTCACCCACTTCGCCTTTCCGGGCCGGCGGATATTCGAGTGGGCACTGATCCTGCCGCTCGCAATTCCCACCTATCTCGCTGCCTACTCCTACGTTGAATTCCTGGGCTTCACCGGCCCCGTCCAGCAGCTCGTCCGGCTCGCGACCGGCACGAAAACGCTGCAGGAGTACTGGTTTCCGGAGATCAGGAGCGACACGGGTGCGGCATTCGTACTGAGCATGGTGCTCTACCCCTACGTTTATGTCGCCTGCCGCGCCTTCTTCCTGATGCAATCCGGCTCGATCGACAGCGCGGCACGGACGCTCGGTGCGAGCCGTTGGCGGTCCTTCGTCACCGTGACGCTGCCGCTCAGCCGCCCGGCGATCGTCGTCGGCGCGACGCTCGCCATGATGGAAGTCGTCAACGATCTCGGGGCGGTGCAATATTTCGGCGTCAACAGCCTCACAGCGGTGATCTATTCCACCTGGATCAACCGATCGAACTTCGGCGGAGCCGCACAGCTTGCCGTCACCATCGTGCTCGTGATCGCCATTCTCATCCTTGCCGAGCAGCGGGCACGGCGCGCGCGGATGTACGGCGTTCATCGCGACAGCCGGGTGGCTCCGGCGCGCGAGCCGCTGTTCGGCCTGCGCGCTACCCTCGCGGCCGGCTTCTGCGGCCTGCTCCTCCTGCTCGGCTTCGGCATTCCGTTCGGGCAACTCGCATTCCTTGCGCTGCGCACGATCCGGCCGGCATCCCTCGAGCTGACCGCCTCGGCCGGCCTGACGACAATCGGCCTCGCCGTCGGCGGCTCCATCATCACCGTTGCGATCGGGATCGGCGCCGCGATGCTGAGCGGGTCGCGCGCGCCCTCGCCTGCCCGCACGGCGATCCGGATCGCAACGCTGGGCTATGCCATTCCCGGAACAGTGCTCGCCCTCGGCCTGCTGCAGCCGCTCGGCACGACCGACCTCCTGATCAACCGTGTGACGATGTGGCTAGCCGACTGGCGTCCGGGGCTGATCCTCTCCGGTTCGGTCGCCGCGCTCCTCTACGTTTATGCCATCCGCTTTCTCGCGGTCGGCCACTCGACCATCGACGCCGCCATGCGGCGGCGCGGCGACGCCATGCTGGACGCGGGACGGCTCCTCGGTGCGCGCGGACTTGGTCTCCTGCTGCGCGTCGACCTGCCGACACTGATGCCGGCCATCGTTTCCGCGGCGACGCTCGTCTTCGTCGAAATCATCAAGGAGCTGCCGGCTACGCTGCTGCTGCGGCCGCTCGGCGTCGAGACGCTGGCTACTGTGGTCTATGCGCGGGCCAATCTGGGGCAGTTCGTCGAAGCATCCCTTCCAGCACTCTGCATTGTCCTTGCGGGGCTTGTCCCGGTGCTGCTCGCAACGCACTGGACCGAACGGCGACGGCGGTCATCCCGGTCTTGACGCCCATGGCGCGAGGCGGCCACATGGCCTCGACAGCAACGAGACCCGGTACGATGACGGCAAGCGCTCCTGATGCGCCGGAAGCACGCGACGACCGCAAGTCGGCGGTGCTGGCTGCCCATTTTCTGCAGCCCGAACCCGGAGCGAAACCCGTTCGCCGCTTTGCCGAGTGCCGCGCCATCCTGCGCAATCCGGCAATGCTGCAGGCAGGCATCGGAGCCGAGAGCGTCGCGGTATCGAATCCGGCTCACATGTCCGTCTTCTTCCTCAACGGAGAGCTCCACCGGCAACGCCGCGCCGCCATTGCCAGGTTCTTTACGCCCAAGGCGATCAACACCCGCTATCGCGCGGTGATGGAGCGATCCACCGAGAACCTTCTCTCGATTCTGCGCTCCTCGGGCAACGCGCGGCTCGACGAACTCGGCTTCCGGCTTGCAGTCGATGTTGCAGCCGAGATCATCGGGCTGACCAACAGCAACAGCCGCGCCATGGCGGAGCGGATACGGAAGACGCTGGACACGGGGGGCGGCTCCTACAAGCTGGCGCCCATTGCACGGCGGCTCCACATGGCCGCCGCCGTCTGGCATGCCATCGCCTTCTTCGCCTTCGACGTGCGACCGGCGCTGTGGGCCAGACGCAGAGAACGCCGGGAGGACGTAATCTCCCACATGCTGGACGAGAAGTACTCGATCAAGGCCATGCTGATCGAATGTCTCACCTATGGGGCCGCCGGCATGGTGACGACGAGAGAATTCATCGTGATGGCCGCATGGCATCTTCTCGAGCGCGACGATCTCCGGCAGCGCTTCCTCGATGCGGGCGAAGATGAACAGATCGCCCTGCTCGAGGAAATCCTTCGGCTCGAGCCGATCGCTTCGCTGCTGCACCGGCGAGCCGGCGAGGGGCTGGGCGACGCCGGCACACTCTATGCAATCGACGTGCGCGCAGCCAACACCGATGAAGAAGCCGTGGGCGAATGCCCGCACATGATCGATCCCGACCGGTTCCGCCGGACGAAACCGGGCGCCCACCTGAGCTTCGGCGACGGCAACCACCGCTGCCCGGGTGCCCAGGTCGCGTTGAACGAGAGCCGGATCTTCCTCGACGGATTGCTGCGGCTCCCGGGGATAGCGCTCGCGCGGCCGCCGGAGATGCGCTGGCGCCCGGACCTCATGAGCTACGAGTTGCGGAACGCGATCGTCACCTGCGAGCGCGCCTGACGGGCATTCACGGCTCAGTTCAACAACGGCCGGCCGCTTTCGTCGAAACGATGGAACAGCTCGCCCCTGGGGGCGAAGCTGAGCTGGTCGCCGGAATGGTAGCTGGACTTGCCCTCCTGGCGGACGATGATCGGCTCTTCGGCGCCAATGTCGACGTAGATGAAGCTGTCCGAGCCGAGGTTCTCCGAATAGATGACCTTGCCGCTCCAGACGCCATCGCCGTTCTTGATCTCGAGGTGCTCGGGCCGCACGCCGACGGTCGTCGCCTTGAATCTGTCGGCATGGGCGCCGGTGAAAAAGTTCATCTTGGGCGAGCCAATGAACTGCGCGACGAACAGCGATTGCGGCCGCTCGTAGAGCTCCATGGGCGAACCCACCTGCTGCACGACGCCGTCCTTCAAGACGACAATGCGGTCGGCCATCGTCATCGCTTCCACCTGGTCGTGCGTCACGTAGATGAACGTCGTGTTGGGCAGCGATTCGTTGAGCTGGCCGATTTCGATGCGCATCTGCACGCGGAGCGCCGCATCGAGGTTCGACAGCGGTTCGTCGAACAGGAAGACCTTGGGGTCTCGGACGATGGCGCGGCCGATCGCGACGCGCTGCCGCTGGCCTCCGGAAAGCGCCTTGGGGAGACGGTCGAGATACTTCGTGAGCTGGAGTTTCTCCGCCGCGGACTCGACCTTGGACCTGATCTCCTGCTTGGGCAGGCCCTGGAGCTTCAGCGCGTAGGCCATGTTGTCGAAGACGTTCATG
>CAYRNE010000013.1:0-3847 GCA_964425245.1 uncultured Devosia sp. | reverse complement strand
ATGTGCGGGTAGAGCGCGTAGGTCTGGAAGACCATGGCGATGCCGCGCTTCGAGGGAGCGACGTCGTTGACCACGCGGCCGTCGATTTCGAGAGTTCCCGAGGAAATCGTCTCGAGGCCGGAGATGCAGCGCAGCAGCGTGGACTTGCCGCAGCCGGAGGGACCGACGAAAACGATGAACTCGCCCGACCTGATATCGAGATTGACGTCCTTCAGGATTTCGATCTGTCCGAAACGCTTATAGAGATTGGTGATCTTCAGATCGGACATTGGCCTTCTCCTCCTCCCCCGAGTCTGCGGGCTACAATGCTCCAATATAGGCGCCGAACGGCGCAAGGCTCAATGAACCGCTCACCGGCCCGGCGGTGGTAATCGGCGAGTCGACGTTGCGCGCCGTCAGGTTGTCGGGCAGTTCCACCACCGTGCCAACTTCGCGCATGTTGAACACGCATAGCAACTGTTCATCGTCGTGACGGCGAATGAATCCGAGGATGCCGTCCTGCAGGTCGAGCAACTCGATCGTACCCTTGACGAGCGAGGGATGCCGGCGGCGGAATGCAAGCATCGCCTTGTAGAAGTTCAGGATCGACCCGGGATCGGCGAGCTGCAGGTCAACGGCCCGCGTCAGGTGATCCGAAGGAACCGGCAGCCACGAGCGCGGCGCCGTGGTGAATGCCCCGAGATGGGCGGAAGACTGCCAGACCATCGGCGTTCGGCAGCCGTCGCGGCCCTTGAACTGCGGCCAGAACTCGATGCCGTAGGGATCGACCAGATCCTCGAATGCGAGTTCGGCTTCGGTGAGCCCGAGCTCCTCGCCCTGATAGAGGCAGACCGAGCCGCGCATGGTAAGCAGCAGCGCGGCAGCCAGCCGGGTAAAGGCTTCCTGCTGCCCATGGGTCGCCCACCGGCTTACATGACGGACGACGTCGTGATTGGAGAAGGCGAGGCAGATCCATCCGTCCGGAGCCTCCTTCTCGGTCGCCGCGATGCTCCTGTGGAAATGCGATGCGTCGAACAGCCCGCCCAGGAAATCGAACGTATAGGCCATGTGCAGGCGCTTCTCGCCCGAGGTGTACTCGGACATCAGGCGAAGCTGGTGCTGGCTGTCGCCGATTTCGCCGACCGTGGTTTTCGACGGGTACTCGTCGATCATTGCCCGCAGGCGCTCGAGGAACTTGAGGTTCTCGGGCCGGCTTTTGTCGTAGAGATGCTCCTGGAAATTGTAGGGATTCACCGCCGGCGCCGTCGAGGCATTGAAGTCCTCGGGTCGCACGACGGGGTTGTTCTCGAGGCCCGTCGAGTGGAAATAGAAGTTGACGGTATCGAGCCGGAAACCGTCGACGCCACGCTCCAGCCAGAAGCGCATTTCGCTCAGCACCGCATCCTGGACGGCGGGATTGTGGAAGTTGAGGTCGGGTTGCGAGGCGAGGAAATTGTGCAGGTAATACTGCATGCGCCGGCTATCCCACGCCCAGGCGGAACCGCCGAAGATCGAGAGCCAATTATTCGGCGGCGTGCCGTCCGGCTTGGCGTCCGCCCAGACGTACCAGTCGGCCCGCTCGTTGGTCTTGCTGAGGCGGCTCTCCTGAAACCAGGGATGGCGATCGGAGGTATGGGAGATCACCTGATCGATGATCACCCGCAGACCGAGGGCATGCGCCTTCTCGAGGAGCCGGTCGAAATCGCCGAGGGTGCCGAAGATCGGATCGACATCGCGGTAGTTCGAGACGTCGTAACCGAAGTCCTTCATGGGCGAAGTGAAGAACGGGCTGAGCCAGATCGCGTCCACGCCGAGATCGGCCACGTAGTCAAGCCGTTCGGTGATGCCGACGAGATCGCCGACGCCGTCGCCATTGTGATCCTGGAACGAGCGCGGATAGACTTGGTAGATCACCGCGCCGCGCCACCAGTCCCTGGCGATGACCGGCTCCGCGACGGACTTCTGCTCCGTCATGAGCGGTGTGGCTGTCAAGCAATGCTCCCCGTGCTCGGCACCAAAATGCCGGCCGCGCCTCTGGCCGGCCGGCAGCCCCCACGTCTTTTGCCAAAACGTTTTGGTCGGTTATTGTTAGCTGGAGAGTTGGCCCGTCGTCAACTCGCCAGCGGGAGCGGCGCGGCCTTGACTGCGGCCGGAAACGCCAGTGTTATCAGTAAATTATGAGTGACGATCGCAGCGACTCCGCGGGGCACCGCCCGGCATCTGCCCGCCCGGTCACGATCAAGGACCTCGCGGCCGAACTCGATCTTTCGATCACCACGATCTCCCGTGCGCTCGGCGGCTATCCGGACGTCGGCGCGAAGACACGCGAGCGCGTCACCGAGGCAGCCGAACGGCTGGGCTACAGGCCGAACCGCAACGCACAGCGGCTCGTCATGCAGCGTACCCACAGCATCGGCTGGGTGCAGCCCGACAACGAGCGACGGTTCCTCGACCCCCATTTCGTCGAGGTGATGGCCGGCGTGCTGCGCGGAGCCCGCGCCGCGAGCTACGACGTGGTCATGACCAGCGCCACGCCGAGCGGCGAGCTCGCGACTTACGACCGGTACGTCAAGGACCAGAGCGTCGATGGTTTCATCATCGACCTGCCGCGCGAGAACGATCCGCGTGTCAACTATCTCCTCGAAGCGGGACGCCCCTTCGTCGTCCATGGACGCGATCTGCAATCGGACCGCTATGGCTGGGTCGACATCGACAATTACGAGAACTTCTACAGGCTCTTCCGGCTGCTGATCGCCAACGGCCACCGGAACATCGCCTTCATCAACGGCGACGAGACCTACAATTATGCGCTCTACCGCGGACAGGCGGCGCGGCATGCGGTGGCGGACAGCGGCCTGCCGGGCGAGGCGCTGACGGTCTACAATTCCGGCCATCCAATGGGTGGCGTCGGCTATCTCCTCACGCAGCGCGCCCTCGAGAACGAACGGGCCACCGCGATCGTCTACTCGTCGAGCGTCATGGCGATGGAGGGACAGGCCGCGATTCAGTCCGCGGGCAAACGCTCCCTCGCGATCGCCAGCATGGACGACAACCTTCACTACCTCGATCTCGGGCGCCTCGCGGGGAACATCGCGCTCGTCCGCTCGTCGCTGCAGGACGCTGGGCTGGCGCTCGTCGAAGAACTGGCGCGCCAGTGCGACAAGGGTGCGCCACCCCGGGGCACGATCATCCCCACGACGTTTCACGTGCCGGCGGACTGGGATACCTCCCGGCTCGACGATCCGCTGCCGGCCAGACGGCGCCCGGCCTAATGCACTTGCGGCAGCGCCTCGTGACAGGCCTCGGCGCAACGGACGCAGGCCTCGGCGCAGATGCGGCAGTGCTCATGCATGTCGGCATGGCGCTCGCATTCCTCTGCGCAGGCGCTGCAGGCCATGGCGCAGGCTTCGATGACAGCACGAAGCACCTCGTGGTTCGAACCTGTCCGTCTTGAACTCATGGCGCCGGTTGCGACGCAGATATCCTCGCAATCGAGGTTGAGGCGGATGCATTGGCGCAACTCGTCGACGGCCGGCTCGGCGAGGCAGGCATCGGCGCAGGACGCACAGACCTGGGCGCAGTCGTAGCAGGCCTCGATACAGGCGAGCAACGCGTCTGCCGTACCGCCCATGACGTCAGGATGCGTGCTGATCATTTCGCGGACGCGCATCTTCGATCCTCCCTTCGCGACATATGGATGAGGTAACGAGGCACGGGGCGCCCCGTTCCGATCCCGGGGCGCCCCGCTGGGAGGAACGGCCGCCGGAGGCGGCCGTCGAGGGCTATTTGACCGAACCGGCGAGCAGGCCGCGAACGAAGTAGCGCTGGAGAGCGAAGAACACGATCAGCGGCACGACGATGGTGATGA
>CAYRNE010000012.1:0-17568 GCA_964425245.1 uncultured Devosia sp. | reverse complement strand
GACGAGGATGTTGAAATGCCTGAGCCAGTTGAGGACGCGCCGGGCGCACAGCGACAGCGCCCAGGTTCCGCGGTCGAAGTGTCCCTCGCGCCCGATCCAGTCGAGCGTCAGGGTCCGGGCAAAGCGCCGCTCCTCATCGGTGCGGGCATCGCGGAAATGGCGCAGCCAGGCGAAGGCGTGGAGGTCGTCGAGCCAGTCTTCATGCACGACCTCGACCGAGTACGGCGACACCCCGTGCGTATCGACGAGTTTGCTCGCGAGCAGGTAACGGCCCTGCATCATCTCGAGCACGGTCTCGCGGTCGGTGGGCCGGAACTCGGCCAGTGCGCCGACGATCTCTTCGTTACCCGGGCCGGTCCAGGTCCACCGGACGACGGGATTCGTCACCAGGTGATCGGCGACCGTGAGCAGCGTCCGGCGCGCGAGGAATCGCATCGAATTTGCCAATGAGACGCCCTCACACCCCTCTCGGCCGGCGCGCGCCTCTGATAGGGCGCTGGGCGGCCTTTGCCAACCCAGGGTTAACGAACCCTTAACTTTTCAGCGGCGGCGGAACCGCGCAATGAAGAACCCGTCGAGACTGCCGCGCTTATCCCCAGGAACCGTGAGGCCCGGATGCGTCCGTATGACCCCCTGTGGCGTGACTGCGCCCGGCAGCGACGCCAGTTCCGCGGCTTCGATCCTGTCGAGCGCGAGCTCTGGACAGGCCGCGGCAACCCAGCCCAGCTGGTCTTCTCCCTCTGTCCTCTCGAGGGAACAGACGCAGTAGATGAGGACTCCGCCCGGATTTAGGCAGGCCGCGGCCGCGGCAAGAAGCCGACGCTGCAGGTCGATGCGGCTTGCGAGCCGCCCGGCGCCGCGGCGCCAGAGAACCTCGGGATGCCGCCGGAACGTGCCGGTGGCCGAGCAGGGCGCGTCGAGCAGCACGCCGTCGAACGGTGTGGCAGGACGATAGTCCGCGGCATCCGCCTCGACCACATCGGCGGTGTAGCCCAGCCGGGCAAGATTGAGGCCGAGCCGCTCGAGCCGCTGCGGATTGTTGTCGAGCGCGGTGACCGCATAGCCGGCCTTGATGAGTTGCGCCGTCTTGCCGCCCGGCGCGGCGCACATATCGAGGACGCGGGCGCCGGGATCCACGCGCAGCAGCCGCGCCGGAATCGCCGCGGCGACGTCCTGCACCCACCACCGGCCCTCGGCGTAGCCGGGGAGATCGGCAACCGGCCGATCGCGAACCTCGACGCGGACGCTGTCTGCCAGGAGCGGACGCGCGCCGAGCTCGTCCATGAGCCGGGGATCGTCGTCGCGCAGCGTCAGATCGAGTGCGGCGCCGCTGAGGAGGTTGTCGGCCGCGGCCTCGACGGCCCTCGCGCCATAGTCGCGCGTCCAGGCAAGGCGCAGCGGTTCCGGCACGAGGAGGTCGGCGGGAAGGGCAAGAAGCTCGTCCGCCTCCGCCTGCGCCCGCCGCAGGACGGCATTCATCAGGCGCGCGTAGTGACGCGCCTTGTGGTCGTGCTTGATACCCTCGACCGCGAGGTGAACGGCGCTATGGGCACCCATCTCGGGAAGGTAGAGCAGTTGCACGAGCCCGATCCGCAGATGGGCCTCGAAACTGCCGGCCCGCTTCGGCGCACCATGCTCGAGCAGCCGGCGGAGGATCGCTTCGATCTGACCGTGCCGCCGGAGGGCGGTGGTCACCAGCCGGTTGGCGAGCGCCCGGTCGCGCGGTTCGGCGATCTCCTCCGCCGTGAACGGGTTGAAGTCCGCGCCCGCCATGACGTCGGCCAGTCGGGCCGCGCTCCTTTGCCTCAGGGCGAGCCCGACCTGGCCCGGTGCGTGGGTCAAGCGGCTAGCTCCAGGGGCCGCGGAAGCTGCTGTCGCCGGAGCTCACCGGCGGAACGCGCCAGGCGCCGCCGGCGCTCCGGGGGGAATTGCCGCGTGCCGTGCCGCCGGCCTGCATCGCGGCCGCAATCTGCCTGAGCTGTGCGATCCGGTTGCCGACGTCGGGGTGGGTCGAGAACAGGTTGTCCATCCGCGCACCCGAAAGCGGGTTGAAGATATAGAGGTGGGCCATGGCCGGGTTGCGCTCGGCGGCGACGTTTACCGTCCGGTGCGCAAGCCGGCTGATCTTCTCGAGCGCCGAAGCCAGCGCCAGCGGGTCGCCCGCGATCTCGGCCCCGTCGCGGTCGGCCTCGTATTCGCGCGTGCGGCTGATCGCCATCTGCACCAGCATGGCCGCGAGCGGCGCGAGGAAGATCATGAGCAGGGTGCCGATGGCACCCAGCGGATTGTCGCGGCTGTTGCCGCCGCCGAAGAAGAGGCCGAACTGCGCCAGCATCGAAATGGCGCCCGCGAGCGTCGCGGTGATCGTCATGGTCAGCGTATCGCGGCTGCGGATATGGGCGAGCTCGTGCGCGACGACCGCTGCGACTTCCCGCGGCTCGAGGTAGCTGATCAACCCGCGCGACACCGCGACGGCGGCGTTGTCGGGATCGCGGCCGGTAGCGAAGGCATTGGGCTGGTCGGTCTCGATGACGTAGAGACGCGGCGTCGGGATGCCGGCGCGGCGCGAAAGCTCCTCGACCATGCCGTGGAGCTCCGGCGCGGCGCGCGGGCTCACCTCGCGCGCGCCCTGCATCGAGAGCACGAGCCTGTCGGAGTTCCAGTAACTGAAGAGGTTCATCGCCAGCGCCACGCCGAAGGCGACGAACATGCCGGTCGTGCCGCCGATGAAATAGCCGACCGCCATGAACAGCGCCGTGAGACCGGCGAGGAGTACACTCGTGCGAAGGAAATTGACCATCTGACCTCTGTCTTGACCTCGCAAACGCGACCAACGGCACCTAAGATGGTGTGAGGGCCTGTTTCCCGCAAGAACACACGACGATAGCGATTGTTGCCATGTCAGACCCCAATGAAACCGCAGGCAGCCCACGCAGGAGGCTGAGCGAAGCGGCGAGGCGCGCACTCGCGGAAGCGGAGGAACGCCGCCGCGCCGCGGCAGAAACCGCGCCGGCGCCCGCCGAGCGAGGCGGGCGCGGCGGGCTCGATCCCGCCCGCTACGGCGACTGGGAGATCAAGGGCATAGCCTGCGACTTCTGAGCGGTCCTTGCACCGGCGCGGGGCCGGCTCCGGTCGTCGAGCCGTTCCGTTGGCCGCTAGGCGACAGGCGCCGCCGCGGCCCCCCCGAAGAGCCCGATCACGATGCCCTGCACGATGAGCACCGCGAGCAGGTAGCCGCCGTCGATCGCCGTGAGGCTCCAGGGCGCCCCCTGATAGCGGTGCCCCTGGATCAGCGCTGTGATGACGAAGCCGAGCCAGAGCAGGAAACCGGCGAGGACGCCGTTGGCCAGCGTCACCGAACCGAACATGGCCGGAATCAGCAGGGCCAGGAAATAGGCCATGACCAGTTGTACGACCACCGACCAGATATAGGGTGTCGGGTCTTTCGGGTTTAGCTGGTCCCGGGTCTTGCCGATGGCCGCGAGCCACTGGCTCGAAAGGACCATGTACCACCCGGCCCCGAGCGCCCAGCTCACGACCGTGGCGACGATGACGGCTAGCCAGTTGACGGCAGCGAAATCCATGATTGTTCCCCCTCGCAAAAGCGGCGCGGGGAAAAGATTAGTCCCGTTTACGCGGCCCGCACAGGGACGGCGCGGGTTATAGACCGCCCATTTTGCAGACGAGGCTCCATTCCGCCTCGCTCACCGGCTGCACCGACAGCCGGGAATTGTTGACGAGCACCATATCCTTGAGCCGGGGCTCGGCCCTGATCTGTTCGAGGGTAACGGGCTTCGGCAGCCGCTTGTCGGCGACGACGTCGACGCACTGCCAGACGACCTTGCCCTTGTCGTTCGGTTCGGCGGTCGAGTCCGGGTGCGCGAGCGCGACGATCCTCATGATGCCCACGATCTGCTTGCCGATATTGGAGTGGTAGAAGAAGGCCCTCTCCCCCACCTTCATCTTCATCATGTTGTTGCGCGCCTGGAAGTTGCGCACGCCGTGCCATTCCTCGACCGGCTTCTTTTCGAGATCGTCGTAACCGAAGACGTCGGGTTCCGATTTCATCAGCCAGTAGGCCATGGCCCTCAGTGCTCCCTGCCGGTGTGGTTGATGGCGATGCGCCAGGGCCGGATTTCGGTGCTGGCGAAGATGCCCTTCTCGATGAAGGGATCGGCCATCAGCTCCGCCGTCGCTGCTTCGAGCGACGCTGCTTCGACGACGATCAGCGAGCCTTCGGGAATGCCGTCACGATCGAGGAGCGCCCCCGCGAGAACAACCTTGCTGCCCAGACGCTCGAGGTGCTGGAGATGCGCCGGGCGCGCCGCCGCCCGCTCTTCGCCGCTCCCCGGCCTGTCTTTCGCGATCATGGCAAACAACACCCTCAGTCCTCCTTCTTGAGCGGGCGCGACATCAGCGCCGCAACGATCCCGTCGATGCTCTGCGTGCCCTCGAGCAGCAGGTTTACCGCATCGATGAGCGGCGCGTCGACGCCGAGCCGCTGTGCCATGGCGCGCGCGACCGGGGCGGTCGTGACGCCCTCGGCGAGAAGCCTGGGCAGCGGCTCGCCGCGGCCCAGCGCAATCCCGCTGCGATAGTTGCGCGATTGCAGCGACGTGCAGCTGAGTGTCAGGTCACCGAGCCCGGCAAGGCCGGTGAGCGTCGTCTGCGACCCGCCGAGGGCGACGACCAGCCGGCTCATTTCGGCAAAGCCGCGCGCGATCAGCGCGGCGCGGGCCGAGGCCCCCAGCCCCGCACCTTCCACGGCACCGGCGGCGAGCGCGTAGATGTTCTTGAGCGCGCCAGCCAGCTCGATCCCGACCCTGTCGTCGGCGGCATAGGGCCTCAGCGCCGGTCCCGCGAGGGCCGCGACCATCTCCGAGGTATCGCTCGCATCGTCCCCCGCGAGCGTCACCGCCGTCGGCCGCCCGGCGGCCACATCGTCGGCAAAGCTCGGACCCGAAAGCACGTAAGGCACGGCGTCCGGCGCCGTCTCATGCAGCACTTCGCTCTGGCGCAGCAGCCTCCCCGCTTCGAGCCCCTTGGCGGCGAGCACCACCGGCTTGCCTGCAAGCAGCGTTGGGCCGATCGCCCCGATCGCGGCGCGGCTCTGCTGCGCCGGCACGGCGAGGATGACGAAATCGGCAGCGGCATCGAGATGATCGACGGCCGTGATGCGCTCGCTCAGCCGGACTTGTCCCAGGTGGCGGCTGTTGGTCGAGCGCTGGTTGATCTCTTCGATCACCATGCGGTCGCGGCCGACGAGGGTCACCGTCCGCCCCGCCATCGCGGCAGCCTGCGCGAGCGCGGTTCCCCATGCGCCCGCTCCCACCACCGCTGCCCGCTCAAGTCGCATGCGCTATCCTCATGTCGGCGTCCTCGAGGGGCCAGCGCGCCCGCGCCGCAAAATCGAAGCCATGCGTCCTGCCGAGCGCCAGCCGCTCGGCGCCTGCCCAGGCGACCATCGCGCCGTTGTCGCTGCAAAGCCTCGGAGGCGGAATGACGATGCGCGCGCCGGCCCCGTCGGCAGCCTCGCGAAGCGCCGCGCCGATCGCGCGGTTGGCGGCAACGCCGCCCGCGACGACGAGCACCGGCGGGTGCTCCGGCATTTCCATGGACCAGCGCGCCAGCGCCGCCGCCGAGCGGGCCCGCACGATATCGGCGGCCGCCTGCTGGAAACTCGCACAGACGTCCGCGACGTCCTGTTCCGTCAGTGGCGCAATCTCTTCCGCCGCGAGACGCACCGCAGTCTTGAGGCCGGAGAAGGAGAAATCGAGCCGGTCCTCCCGGAGCAGCGGCCGCGGGAAGGCGAACCGCTGCGCATTCCCCCGCCTGGCTTCGCGCTCGACCTCGGGGCCGCCGGGCTGGCCCAGGCCGAGGAGCTTCGCCACCTTGTCGAAAGCCTCGCCCAAGGCATCGTCGATGGTGGTGCCCCACCGCGCGTAATCGCCGACTCCGCGAACCAGCACGAACTGGGTATGCCCTCCCGAAACCAGCAGCATGAGGTAGGGGAACGCGATGCCGTCGGTCAGCCTCGCCGTGAGTGCGTGGGCTTCGAGGTGATTGACCGCGATCAGCGGCTTGTCGAGTGCGGCCGCGAGCGCCTTTGCCGTGGTAAGGCCCACGAGCACGCCGCCGATGAGCCCTGGCCCCGCCGTCGCGGCAATGCCGTCGACTTCAGTGAGCGGGACGCCGGCGTCCTCGCAGGCCCGCGCGATGATCCCGTCTAGATGTGCGACATGGGCGCGCGCCGCCAGCTCCGGCACGACACCGCCGAAGGCGGCATGCTCGGTGAGCTGGGACCGCACGACGTTGGAGAGAATCGCACCCCGCCCGGCTTCGTCGCGCGCGACAATCGCCGCGGCCGTTTCGTCGCAGCTCGTCTCGATGCCCAGAAGCCGCATGCGCCTTGCCCGCTTGGCGGGAAGGGTCTAAGCCCTCCCGCAATTCCGGCTTGGCCTACAATAGGACGGCAACCGTTTGCAATCTGCCCCTTTCCTTCGCATCGGCACCCGCGGATCCCCGCTCGCGCTCGCGCAGGCGCACGAGGTACGCGCGCTGCTTGCGCGTGCGCATGGCGTGAGCGAAGACGAGATCGCGGTGGAGGCGATCACGACGAGCGGCGACCGGTTAAAGGAGGCGCCGCTTTCCGAGGTCGGGGGCAAGGGCCTTTTCTCCAAGGAGATCGAGACAGCCCTCGAGGAAGGCCGCATCGATATCGGCGTCCACTCGGCCAAGGACCTCGCGACGACCCTGCCCGGCGGGCTCATCCTCACAGCGTTTCTCGAACGCGAGGATATCCGCGACGCATTCGTGTCGCTCGCCGCGAACTCGCTCGACGAGCTGCCCCGCGGCGCGCGCCTCGGCACCTCCTCGATCCGCCGTGCGGCGCAGGTGCGGCGCTACCGGCCCGACCTCGAAGTCGTGCCCTTCCGCGGTAACGTCGACACCCGCCTGCGGAAGCTCCGCGACGGCGTAGCCGACGCGACGCTGCTCGCCGTCGCGGGGCTCAGGCGTCTCGGCCGTGAAGCCGAGATCACGTCCTGTCTCGACCCGCGCCGCTTTCCCCCGGCCCCGGCGCAGGCCGCCATTGCGATCGAAAGCCGCGAGGGCGATGCGCGGACCATCGGCATTGTCGCTCCGCTCAATCATGCCGCGACGGCGATGGCGGTAACCGCCGAACGCGCCATGCTGCGTGAACTTGACGGCTCCTGCCGGACAGCGATCGGAGTCGTGACCGATCTCAAGGACGGCCGGATCGCGCTGACGGGCGAGGTGCTGTCGCCCGACGGACGCAATTATGTCGAAGACAGCGTTTCGGGCGCGGCCGCGGACGCCGGGGCCGTGGGCCTGGAACTGGGCCGTGCCCTGCGCGCGCTGGCCGGGCCGACGCTGATGGCGCAGCTCGCGGGCTGAGCGCATGCGCATGCTGGTGACACGGCCGGAGCCGGACGCAACCGATACGGCCGCACGCCTCGCGGCCCTCGACATCGAGGCGACCGTCTGTCCGCTGCTGACCTTCGAGCCGCTGCCGACGGGCCTGCCCGATCCGGAAGGCTTCGCCGCCCTGGCCCTGACGAGCGCCAATACGCTGCGCGCGCTGGACGCGCGGGGGGCGCTCGAAAGCTACCGCAGGCTTCCGGTCTTCACGGTCGGAGACGGGACGGCGGCCCATGCGCGCCGGCACGGCTTCACCAATGTGACGAGCGCGCGCGGGACGCTCGGGGACCTCGCTTCCCTGCTGGCCCACGCCCGTCTTTCGGGCCCGGTCTTTTATCCCGCGGCGCGCGACCAGGCAGGCGATCTCGCCAAATCGCTGGCTCCGTTTGGCGTCATGGTGATCACCACCCATGTCTACGCGATGAACCCGGTTAACGCCTTGCCCACGGATGTGCGCGAAAATCTGATGGACGGGAGGATCGCGGCAGCCATGTTCTATTCGCGGCGCACTGCTGAGGCCTTCGTGCGGCTGACGGGGAACGACCTCGGTCGCGAAACCCGGACACGGCTCGGGGTGCTGTGCATTTCCGAGGCGGCCGCGGAGCCGTTGATCGAGGCCCGGTTCGTCCGGATCGGTCTCGCCGACCAGCCGAGCGATGAGGGCATGATGGGACTTGCCTTGTCTTTTGTCCGCGACCAAAACGGGCCATGATCGGTGGCGCAACAAGGGATTAGCTGAATGGCCGAGCGCAAGCCGGGGCCCGTGAGGCCGCCGGTGATCGACCTTGAGGCGCGCGAAGCGTCCGCGGTGGAGCCGGGTGCGGAGGGTGCATCGAGGCGCCCGCCGCGCTCGCGCACGGCGCGCCGTGGCGCAAAGTCCGGGGATGGGCAGGACGCCGCCCGCGATGTGACTCCTGAGCCCACAGCCGGCACGGAGCCGCCCGACAAACCCGAGGAGCCCGGCGCCATGCCGCCGCCGCCCGAAGCCGGGATGGCCGCGGGCGCGGCAGCCGAACCGGCGGCCACCGAAGCCGCAGCATCGGCACCGCCTGCCGGCACCGGCGACCCGGCGGCTCCGGCGGCAACGATGGCCGGGCCGACGCTCGGGTCTGCGTCTGAGACCGAGGAGCCCCCGCCCGCTCAGCCGGCCCCCGAGCGCGGGCCCGAAGCCGCGCCGGCCGAGCCGCAGCCCGAACCGCTGCCGCCCCCGCCGCCGCGCCCGCCGGCGCGGCTCGCAATGCCCTGGAGCGCGATCTCGATTGCCGCGATTGCGGGGGCTCTGCTGGGCGCCGGCCTGACCTACCTTGCGGCGAACTGGATCGCTCTCCCCTCGCAGGCGCCGCCGTTCGAGGACCCGGGCCCCGCGCTCGCCACGCTCTCCACAAATTACATGGCGCTCGATGCGCGGCTGGCCGCCCTGGAGCAGGCCGTCACCGCGGCGCAGGTGGACCGCGAAGCGGCGCGCGCCGATCTCGACGCGCTCGGCGCGGCGCTGCGGCAGGAGATTGCCGATGTCCGCGCCGCGATCCCCGAGGCTCAGGACCCTGTCGACCTCGAAGCCATCGAGCAGCGGCTCGAGAACCTCGATAGCCGCGTCACGGCCATCGCGGCCGGTGCATCCTCGGACGACGCCGCCGCTCTCGCCGAGAGCATGGGCAGCATCGAGCAGACCCTCGACGATTTGACCGCCCGTGTCGGGGAGCTCTCGACGCACGTCGCCACCACCGACGAAAGCCTCTCGACCCTGCGCACGGGGCTCGACGAGGCGAGGGCCGCGATTGCCGCGCAGAACCGCACGCTCGCCGGTGGAACGGAGGTGGGCCCGGCGGTTCGCCTGCCGCTGCTCGTTTCGGGCCTCGAATCCGCCTTCGCCGGGGGACGGCCCTATGGGAGCGAGCTCGAGAGCCTCAGAGCCCTGCTGCCCGATCTCGATATCCCCGACTCGGTCTTGCAGAATGCAGCCGACGGCCTGCCGCGTCCCGACGCGATCGGCCCCCGTTTCGAGGATCGGCTGCCCGCCATCCTCGCGGGACGCACGGCCGAAAGCACCGGCGACTGGACGCAGGATGCGATCGAATGGGCCAAGGCGCTGCTCGCCCTGCGGCCGGCCGAGGAAATCGAGGGTTCGACGCCCGAAGCCATCGTCTCCCGGCTCGAAGCTGCGGTCGAACGCCGCGACTACGCTGCCGCGGCCGTTCAGCTGGCCCAGCTTCCCGCCCCCATGCGCGAGGCTTCGGGCGAAGTGGGCGCCGACATCCTCGCCCTGGCCGAAGCCGAGGCCTTCGTCACCGGACTGCGCGCGGAGATCCTGGCCCCCGCGGAGCCCGCTAATTGATCAGGCTGGCGCTCTGGATCACCGTCAGCCTGCTTGTAACGGCGGCGCTCGCCTGGCTGATCAGCCTGCCGGGGACGCTCACGATCGAACTCCTCGGCGTGCGTATGCAACCGAGGCTGGGCGTCGCCGCGCTCGCGCTCATCGCCGCCGTCGCCCTCGTGATCGTCGTCTGGGGTATCCTTCGCCGGGTTATCGCCGCGCCCTATTATATCGCGCGCCGGGCACGCGAACGCCGCCGCGACAGCGGCTTCTCCGCGCTGGCGGACGGTTTCATTGCGCTGCAGGCCGGCGATGCCGGCCGGGCGCGGCTGCTGGCGCGTGAGGCGCGAACCAACCTCCCCAACAACGCCGCCGCGCAGCTGCTCGAGGCGCGCGCCGACCTGGCGCTGGGCGACATGCATTCCGCCCGCGAGCACTACCGCGCGCTGATTTCCAACCGGAAGACCGCGCTTGCCGCGCTTGCCGGCCTCTACGACCAGGCGCGCCAGCAGGGGCGGGCGGACGCGGCGCTCACCTTCGCGCAGAAGGCGCTCGACATCTCTCCCCACGCGCCCTGGGCCGCCGAAGCGGTGTTCGACGACCTCGCGCGCAAGGGTCTTTGGGCCGAGGCGCTCGAGATGATCTCCGCCGAGCCCGCGGTGTCGCGCGAGGAGAAAATGCGCAAGCGCCGCCGCCAGGCCGTGGTCGAAACCGCCCGCGCCCGCGAGGCCGAGCCGACCGATCCGCTGGCGGCGCTCGACCATGCGCTCGCCGCGCTGAAGCTTCAGCCCGAATTCGTGCCGGCGGCGCTTGTCGCGGCGCGCGTCTACATCAACCGCGGCGACTCGCGGAAGGCGATGAGCCTGCTTCGCCGCGTCTGGCGCGCGACCTCGCACCCCGATATTGCAACGCTGTTCGCAAGCTCCGTTTCGGGCAGTTCCGCCGTCGACCGGCTGAAGCGCGTGCGCGAGCTTGTCGACCTGCCGCCCGCCAATCGCTCCGGCGCCATCGTTCTCGCCCGCGCCGCCCTCGACGCCTACGACTGGGCGACCGCGCGCCAGGCACTGGCGCCCTTCGCCAACAACAACCCGACCCAGGCCATCTGCCTGCTCATGGCCGACCTCGAGGAAGGCGAATCCGGCGACCAGGGCCGGGCCCGCGAATGGGTCAACCGCGCGGTGCGCGCGACGCGCGACCCGGTTTGGACCGCCGACGGCATCACGGCCGAGGAGTGGGAACCGGTCTCGCCGGTGACCGGCAAGCTCGATGCCTTCGAATGGCGCGTGCCGACGAGCGCCGTCGCCACTCGGGTTGCGGCCCCGGCGCTGCCCGTCCGGGTGGGCGGCTTCGGTTTGACCGATGCCGGGGAGGCTGCACCGGGCAGCGCTTCGCCCGACGACCGCCCCATTGCGACGCCGCCGCATGAGACCTGAGGCCGGGCCGGGCACAACGGCCTTGCGCCCCCGCCCCGCCGCCAGTAGAAGACTGCCGTTCGCGCCGGCCTTCGGCCCGCGACGGCTGCCGCATTAGCTCAGTTGGTAGAGCAACGCATTCGTAATGCGTGGGTCGCTGGTTCAAGTCCGGCATGCGGCACCATTTCCCCATCCAGCAGGAAGCGGCGGACCGCCGGCGGTTGACGCGGGCGCGCCCGCCGTTGTGAATGCGATGAGGGAGGATCGCGATGGGCAGGGTCTACGTCATCGGCACCATGGACACAAAGGCCGCCGAACTCCGCTACGCGGCCGAACGGGTGCGCGCGGCGGGCGCCGATCCGGTGCTGGTCGATGTCGGAACGACCGCGAAGGCCGGCGGCGAAGGCGCCGACGTGACCGCGGCAGAAATCGCCGCGCATCATCCGGATGGCGCCGGCGCGGTGCTCGGCCGCACCGATCGCGGCGAGGCGGTTACCGCGATGGCCGAGGCGCTCACCGCCTGGCTCGCGCGCCGTCCCGACATCGGCGCGGTGCTCGGGCTCGGCGGCAGCGGCAACACGGCGATCGTCACCCAGGCCATGCGCGCGCTGCCCGTCGGCGTGCCCAAGCTCATGGTCTCGACCGTCGCCTCGGCCAACGTCGCCCCCTACGTCGGACCCAACGACATCGCCATGATGTATTCGGTGGTGGACGTCGCCGGGCTCAACGCCATCTCGCGCCGGATCATCGGCAATGCGGCCAATGCCGTTGCCGGCATGGCGCGGGGCGAGGTGCCGGAGGCCGCGGGCGATCGCCCGGGGCTCGGCATGACCATGTTCGGCGTCACTACCGCCTGCGTTACGATGGCCCGCGAGGCTTTGGAGGCAGACTACGAGGTCTATACCTTCCACGCCACCGGCACCGGCGGGCAGTCGATGGAAAAGCTCGCCGATTCCGGCTTCCTCGCCGGAATCGTCGACGTGACGACGACCGAGGTCGCCGACTTCCTCGTCGGCGGCATCTTCCCCTGCACCGCCGACCGCTTCGGCGCGGTGATCCGCAGCCGCGTGCCCTATGTCGGTTCGCCGGGCGCCTGCGACATGGTCAATTTCGGCGCCCGCGACTCGGTGCCGCCGCGCTTCGAGGGACGCCGGTTCCATGTCCACAACGCGCAGGTGACGCTGATGCGGACGACCCCGGAGGAGAACGCGCGGATCGGCGAGTTCATCGTCTCGCGTCTCAACGGCATGGAGGGGCCGGTGCGGTTCCTGCTGCCGCTACGCGGCGTTTCCGCGATCGATGCCGAAGGCCAGCCCTTTCACGACCCCGAGGCGGATGCTGCGCTCTTTGGCGCCATCCGCGCGGGCTGGCAGGACGCGCCGAACCGGCGGCTCATCGAGCTCGATCATCACATCAACGACCCGCAGTTCGCGGCGGCGCTGGTGGAGAACTACCGCGCTATCGCCTGAGGCCGTCCGGAGGGGATTCCGTTGATTTCACGGAAGAACGCGATGAGTTTCGGCGCAGGAATACTAAACTCTTAGGTATGTTGCGAATTTGCCGCTTGCCAAACGTGCGGGGCGCAGCTAGTTGTCCGGCGTGGGGGGCCTTTTGTTCAAGAGGCCTAGATGGGCAAGAATCCACGGCTGAGCCTTCTCGCGAAGGCGCTTCCTATAGCATTGATGATGTCCGGCCCGCTGCCGCAGGCATTGGCTTTCGAGCACACGGCAGCGCAAACCATCGGCGAAATCGGACTGGCGCTGGACCAGGGCTGGCTGCACGAAGCGCAGGCGACCATCGACCAGCTTCGTCGCTGTGGCGTCCGCGCCTTCCGCATCGGCGGCGACACGCTGCGCCTCGCAGTGCTCGACCAGGCGATAACCGAACTGGCGCGAGGCGACACCACCACCTGGTCGCTGATCGAGGCCGCTGTCATGTCCACCCGGAGCGGCGTCCGGGTGCTGTTCATTACCGATGTCGGAACGGTGAGCAGCTGCACCGTGCTGGACGACGTCGCACCTGCCTTCCCGAAGGGATCGGTCGCCTGAGACAAGGAGCGGCAGGCGCCGCAAGCCCGCCATGCTGAGTCTAGCGATCCCGTTCCGGGACTGGCCGGTCGAGCGTCTGGCCGCCTGCGTCGAGGCGTTCGGCCGAGTACCGGCTTCGGTGCTGACCGAGATTGTGGTGCTCGACTTCGGCTCGCTCGAACCGCTGCCTGCCGGGCTGCTGGTGGACGCGCGCGCCCGCATCGTGCGGGTCGAGGCGGGCGTCTGGAGCATCGCCGAGGCCAACAACGCCGCCGCGCTCCTCGCCGCCAACCCGGTCGTCGCCAAGACCGACGCCGATGTGCTGCTGGCGCCCCGGAGCGTCGAGGGCTTCGTCGCGGCCGCGCAGCGGGTTGCCTCGGGCGCCGCGGCGCTTGTCCTCGCCCAGGCGGTCGACCTGCCTCCCGAAACGGACCTTGCCACGGCGCGCGAGACGATAGGGGCAGGCGGGCTGCCGGGCGGAGCGCTGCGGCCCAAATGGGGTCAGGGCTGCCTCGCCATCTTCTCGCGCGCCGCCTGGGGCGCCATCGGCGGCTTCGATTCCCGCTTCACCGGTTGGGGGAGTGAGGACAATGACTTCGCCGACCGGCTGCGCCTCGTGGGCCATCGCATCGAATGGGCCGACCGCGATGCCCTGCGCATCTTTCACGTCGCCCATCCGCCGACCCATGCCGCCCCGCGCGTTGCGAGGCAATGGAAGCGCAACAGCACCCTCGCGGCCACCGACCGCAGCGTGCTCAAGCAACTCGCCTTCCGCCATTCCAACGCGCTGTCGCTGGCGGCCCCCAATGTGGTCGTGCGCGACTTTCCGCATGTGACGCTCGCCATCGCGACGAGCCACAGGCCGGGACGTGACCGCATGATCGTCGAGGCGCTGACGAGCTTCCGCGGCCAGATCGACAACGACTTCGAGACGGTGATCGTCGACAACGGCTCGCCGCGCGAAACGGTGGCACCGTTGCGCGGTGTGCTCGAAGCCATGGACTGGCTCCCGGCATTGCGCTTCGAGAGCAGCCCGGTTGCCTCCATCCCCGCGGCGCGCAACGCCATCACCGACATGGCGCGCGGCCGCTACATCTGCGTCGTCGATGACGACGACATCGCCCTGCCCTCCCGGCTGGCCGACCATCTGGCGCCCTTCGCCATGGACGGCGGCATCCACGGCACACATGGGGGATGGATCGATTTCGACGAGCAGACGGGCCAGATCGAACGCAATCCCGGCAAGGAGCGGCGGCTCGCGACGCTCGCGCGTGGGCGCGGCAAGATCACCGCACATCCGGCCTGTCTCTATCGGGCCGACGTGCTGCGCGCGCTGCCCTACGATGAGAGTTTCGACCTCGGTTCCGATCTCGATCTGGCCCTGCGAATGGCAGCCATGGACATGCGCATCGCCCATACCGGCAGCTTCGTCACGCTTCGCCGCTTCCATGCATCGAACGTGACGGTGACCGACACCGGTCACCAGGCGATGCGAGGCATCCGCTCGCGCGAGCGGCTCTGGGCGAGCTTCAACCATAGCCGGCAGGACGAGATGCTCGCGCAGGCCATCGAAGCGGACGCGGACGCCGATTGCCGCAACCATCTCAGCATGGACGAGCTTGCCGAACTGCTCCCCGGCTATGTCGGCGAGTGGCATCTGGCCCTTCCCATCGAAGTCATCGAAGGCTCGCCCCCATCGGCGGACGGCGTATCGGCCCTCGAGGCGCTGATGGGCGTCATGGGCGGCGACATCGCGACGCTACGCAACGGTCCGGGCGAACCCGTCTTCTATCTCTCCGATCCCGTCGCGGGACTGGAGCGCGCCCGGCAACTCGCAAGTTCTGCTGCAGCGCTGACTGGCGAGCGGCCGTCCCTGGTCTCGACCGCCCAGTATGGGGCCGACCGCAGCGAGCCGGTGGACTGGGCGGCGATGCTGCCCGACGGGGGCGACATCTGCCTCTTGCGCTCGCCGCGCTGCAGCGATCTTGCCGAAGCGCTGGTGACGCTGCGCGGTATGGGGGAGGACAGCCTCGTGCGCAAGCTGGTCCGTATCGTTGCCGACGGCGACGCCGGCGGACCCTGCTACTACATCGCGACGACGCCTCTCGCCCATGCCGCAAGCGTCCAGGCGCTGAAGACGACGCTGTTTCGGCTGTCCGGGTTGCCTTTCGAGGTGCTGGGGCCCGGCGGCCGCGTGGGCAACCCGCTGCTCCTGGGCGACAAGGTGCACTGATGCGATACGCCGTCTCCCACGACCCGCTGACCCGGACGCTGGCGATCGACCTCGAGTCCAATTGTCATCTCGACAGCATGCCGCTCGTCTCGCGGCTCGCCTTCCACAACGCCGACTTCGAGACACAGGGCCCGGAGCTTGCGCTCGCCTGCGCTATCCTGACCCGCCGCCATTGCGGCGACGTCTTCGAGATCGAGAACGTCACGCTTGCGCCCGATCTCGCCGAAGCCATCCGCATCATCCTGCCGCAAACGCCCAATGTCGGTCCCGTACGGGGCTTGGAGCGGGCGCTTTTCGCGGGGACTGTCGAGGTGATCGCGGCGATGGCGGGCGCCGAGCCGCAGCCGGCCCTGGACCGGAGAGGCTCGCGGTCGCCGGTCGTCGTGATCGACTGGTCGGGCGACTTCGTCGACCCGCGGACGCGCAACGGCGACGGACATCGCTACGGCCGCTACCTGACCAATGCCGGCCTCGTCGCCAGCCCCTCCGAAGTCAGCATCGCTCTTGCGCTATTGCATGCGGGCCCGCTTTGCCGATCCATCCGGACGCCGCTGGCGGCCGGCGAGAGCCTTGCGTCCCACGCGGCCATCGCACGGGCGCTCGGCATCGTGTCGATCGGCCTCGATCTCGTCGTCCCGGTTCCGCCGGCCCGGCCGGCACCCGAGCCGCCCGATTCCCTTGCGCCTCCCGACCGGAACACCGTCTGGCTCTTTTGGGAGAACCGCTACTCGGAGCGTATGCCGGCCTATCTCGAACTCTGTCTCGAAACCATTCGCACCAATGCCGGAACGGCCCGCGTCCTCGTGGTCACCCCCGAGACCATCGACCGTTACATTGCACCTGAGACCATGCCGCCCCGCTTCGCGGATCTCAGCCCCAACCACAAATCGGACTATTTGCGCATTCGCCTGCTGCATGATTTCGGCGGCATGTGGATCGACATCGACACCGTCGTCTTCCAGTCGCTCTCCGAGAACATTCTCGGCCGGCTCGACGAGGCCGAGCTGATCTCGCCGGGGCCGCGCTTTTCCCAACAGATTTTCGCGTCGCGCCCCAGGGGCGCCTTCGTGCGCGAAGCGCTGGCTGCGCTCGACGCCAGGCTGGCCGGGGACGGCGCGCTGGGATGGAACGCGCTTGGCTCGGAATTGATCTATCCCATCGCCGAACGCCACCGCTGCGCGAGCGTGCCGATGAGCGGGTGGCTGCACAACTGGCGCGACTGGCGCAAATACCTCGAGCCCGGCAGCTTCGACGCCGACAACCGGCTGGCCTGCTCGCTCTACAACAAGTTCCTCTTCGAGCCGCTGCGCGATGTCGGCCGGGAGGAGCTCCTTGGCAAGGACTGGCTGGTCTCGCGCATGTTGCGCCACGCGCTCGGGCTGGAGGCGGCGCCCGTCGCGGCATCGGCCTGAGCGTTCATCGCGAGTTCATTGACTCTGCGGCATTTCGGCGTAGATAGCTGAACGCCCGAGGGACCGAGCCGCAATCAGATGACCGACGTGATCTCCGAACTGCTGCCGCTCCCGCCGCGGACCGATGGTCCGTTCGGCGGCATCGATCTCCGTCCCATCGGCAAAACCACCAAAAACCCCTGACGCTGTCCCCGGGCTCTCCCGCCGGGGAGAGCCGAGCGCCTGAAAGCCGCCGGTCCGGGATGGCCGGTGCGGGGGAAGGGAAAAGGACAGAAAAAATGGCCTATCGCGTCGCCGTCGTCGGAGCCACAGGCAATGTGGGTCGGGAAATGCTCAATATCCTCGCGGAGCGGAAGTTTCCCGTTTCCGAGGTGGTCCCGCTCGCGTCCTCGCGTTCGGTGGGGGTCGAGCTCAGCTTCGGCGACAAGCGGGTGAAGGTGCACAATCTCGAGCACTTCGACTTCTCGACCGTCGATTTCGCGCTGATGTCGGCCGGCTCGGCCGTCTCGAAGGAATGGGGCGAGAAGATCGGCGCCCAGGGCTGCATCGCCGTCGACAATTCCAGCTACTGGCGCTACCACGCCGACGTGCCGCTGATCGTCCCCGAGGTGAACGCCCACGTCCTCGATGCCTACATGGCGCAGAACGAGCGCAAGAACATCATCGCCAACCCGAACTGCTCGACCGCCCAGCTCGTCGTCGCGCTGAAGCCGCTGCACGATGCCGCGAC
>CAYRNE010000011.1:0-18806 GCA_964425245.1 uncultured Devosia sp. | reverse complement strand
ATCCTCACCACACACTACATCCAGGAAGCCGAGGAGATGGCCGACCGGATCGGCGTCATCAACAAGGGCGAGTTGCTGCTCGTCGAGGAGAAGGCAGCCCTGATGCGCAAGCTCGGCCGCAAGGAACTGGTGCTCGAACTGCAGGAGCCTCTCGCGGCGCTTCCCGAAGGGTTCGACAGCGGCAGGCTGGCGCTCGGCCCGGACGGCGACCGGCTGATCTACACCTATGACACGCAGGGCGAGCGCACCGGTATATCGACGCTGCTCAACGACCTCGTCGAGCGCGGCATCCGTTTCAAGGATCTCAATACGCACGAGAGTTCGCTCGAGGAAATCTTCGTTTCGCTTGTGAAGGAGGACAGGCCATGACCACCGACGCTCCCGCGCAGGCGCAGTCCGGCCGGCCGCAGGCGGCGGCGATGTCCATGAACCTCGAAGCGGTCAAATCGATCTACCGCTTCGAGATGGGCCGCTTCTTCCGCACCTGGATCCAGTCGGTGATCTCGCCGGTGCTCTCGACGTCGCTCTATTTCGTGGTCTTCGGGGCAGCGATCGGCGGCCGCATCACCGAGATCGACGGCGTCGGCTACGGCTCGTTCATCGTTCCCGGGCTGATCATGCTGATGATCCTGACCCAGTCGGTAAGCAACGGATCGTTCGGCATCTTCTTCCCCAAGTTCATGGGGACCATCTACGAGCTGCTCTCGGCTCCGGTCTCGTCCTTCGAGATCGTGCTCGGCTACGTCGGCGCGGCCGCCAGCAAATCGCTGATCCTCGGCATCATCGTGCTGCTGACGGCAGGGTTCTTCGTTCCCATCCGCATCGACCATCCGGTCTGGATGCTGTTCTTTCTCGTGTCCACCGCGGTCGCCTTCTCGATGCTCGGCTTCATCATCGGCATCGTGGTCAAGGCCATGGATCAGCTGCAGACGGTGCCGCTGCTCATCATCATGCCGCTGACCTTCCTCGGCGGCGTGTTTTATCCGCTGAGCGTCCTGCCGCCGATCTGGCAGACGGTCTCGCTCTTCAACCCGATCGTCTACCTGATCTCGGGCTTCCGCTGGAGCTTCTACTCGGTGGCGGATGTCGACATCGCGATCAGCCTCGGCGCGACACTCGCCATGATCCTCGTCGAACTCGCGATCGTCACCTGGATTTTCCGCACCGGGTACCGGCTCAAGTCCTGAGCGGCGCGCAACACGGTGTTGCACCCACGCGGTACCGCCGGCGCGGAGGAGCCGTCCGCAGCCGTGTCCGGCTGAGGACGAAAGCGCCGAAAGGCAGGCGGCCAAGGGCCGCAAGAAGGCTAGTCCAGTGCCGCGATCGCGGTGATCTCGACCCGCAGGTTCGGATCGGCGAGGCGCGCCTCGACCGTCGCGCGCACCGGCTGGTTGGCGGTATCCACCCACGCATCGAACGCGGCATTCATCCCGTCGAAGTCCGAAATGTTCGCGAGGTAGACGTTCATCGACAGGAGCTTCGACTTGTCGGCGCCGGCCGTTGCGAGAAGCCTGTCTATCTTGGCGAGCACCTCGCGCGTCTGCTCGCCGACCGATGCGGTGAATGTGTCCGCCACCTGTCCGGCGATGTAGAGCGTGTCGTTGTGGCGAACGGCCTGCGCGAATCGCTTGCCGGGTTCGAAGCGGGTAATGGTCACGTCATGCACTCCTCACGCTGTGTGAATTGAACGCGCCTTCGTACGAGGGCACCGCTGGATAGGCCGATTCGTACGCGCCGGGCAAAAGCTCGATAGCGCTGCGCGGACCGGTGCGGAACATGGCCATCCTGCAACACCTCCCCGTCCTTCTTCTCGCCGCGGGGAACGGTACCGCGCCGCTGGGATTTGCACCCCCGGTGCGGCGAACCTCCCGCCGCGCCCAGCATTGAGTTCGATTCGGTTCGGAGTGCGAGGATGAAGGGTTCCACGTGGCGGGTGGCGGCGGTGCTCGCGATCAGCGCCCTTGCCGGGCCGGCGGTTGCTCAGGACAGCGCGGGCATTATCGAGGAGGTGCGCGTCGGTGGGGCCCTGTCAGATCTCGGCCTTCGACCGCTCTTCGCCAGCGTTTACGTGCTGCCGGATCTGACGACGTTTGACATCGCCAAGCTCGACAGCCTGCAGGTCGATGTCATGTTCCGTGCCTTCGACCTCGGCACGCCCGACTGGCTCGGTTCGTTCCGCCCTGCGATCGGCGGCATCGTCAATCTCGCTGGGCGCGAAAGCGTCCTGCACGCGGCACTCAACTGGCACCTGCCGCTGGGCGACATATTCTATCTCGAAGCCGAAGGCGGTCTTGCGCTTCACAACGGCGCGCTCTCGGGCGCCGCGCCGCCGCTCAAGAATCTCGGCTGCCCGGTGCTCTTCCACTGGTCCTATGGCGCCGGCGCCAATCTCGGCGGCAATTGGACGGTGACCGCGAACTTCCAGCACGTCTCGAACGTGATCTTCGGCTGCACCCCGAACGACGGGCTCAACCATTTCGGCATCACGATCGGCCACCGCTTCTGACCGCGCCGCAAAGCTAGAGCGTGATCCCGCCATCGGCAATGAAGTTCGCGCCCGTGGCATAGGCGGATTCGTCGCTCGCGAGGTAGACGCAAAGGTGCGCCATCTCCTCGGGCTGCGCCATGCGTCCCATCGGCTGGCGCGCGACGAAGGTCTTCCAGACCTCGTCGTGATCGCCCAGTTCCCGTGCGCGCTCGTGCAGCGAGGGCGAATCGACACTGCCCGGGCAGACGGCGTTGGCGCGTATCCCGTGCTTCATGAAATCGAAGGCGACCGATTTCGTGAAGCCGATCACCGCCGCCTTGGACGACATGTAGGAGACGCGGTTGGGCACGCCCTTGAGCGAGGAGGCGATGGAGGCGACGTTGATGATCGCGGCGCCGCCCTGCGCGATGAAGGCGGGCAGGAACGCCTTGGTCAGGACGAACATCGGCGTGACGTTGATGTCGAAGCTGCGCTGCCAGTCGCCAAGCTCGGTCGTTTCCAGCGTGCCCTGATGCACCCAGCCGGCGCCGTTGTAGAGGACGTTCACGCCGTTGTGCCGTCGGGCCGCTGCCCTGAGCGCCTCGTGATCCGTAACGTCCAGCACGTAAGCCTCATGGCCGGCCTCGGGATCGATTCGCTCCAGTTCGGCGCGGATCAGGCCAATCGCCTGTTCGTCGCGATCGGTCGCGATCACGCGCGCGCCCTCGCGGGCGAAGGCGAGCGCCGTCGCCCCGCCGATCCCCGCGCCCGCTGCGGTCATGAACGCGATCTTGCCTTCGAGGCGGCCCATTACGTCTCTCTCACATGAGTTTCGGTTGCGGCCGGACCGCCGCGATGGCGGCGAGTCGGCTTGCCGGATCGGCCCGACCGTATGATAACGCTGTCGGCGCCGGCAAGTCGGCGCAAGGAAGTCTGTACGGCGGGGGCGGAGCGGGAGCATGGCGGGCGATAGCTGGCAGGAGCTGCTACCGCCGCTTTTCGCATCGGCGGGAATCGAGACCGGCGGCGGTTTCGAGGTCGAGCCGCTGGCCGGCGGCGTATCGTCCGACATTGTCCGCGTGCGGCTGGCCGACGGCCGCGATTTCTGTGCCAAGCGCGCGCTGCCCAGGCTCAAGGTCGCGAGCGACTGGCAGGCGCCGCTCGAACGCAATCATTACGAGGTGGCCTGGCTGCGGCGCGCCGGCTCGATCGTGCCGGGAGCGGCTCCGCGGGTGCTTGCCGAGGACGCGGTGCATGGCATCGCGCTGCTCGAATACCTGGCGCCCGGAGACTATCTGCTCTGGAAGGCCGAACTGCTGGACCGCCGTGCCGATCCTGCCGTGGCGGGCGCGGTGGCCGAGACACTGGGGCGCATCCACGCGGCGACGCTGAACGACGACGCAGTCGCCGCCGAGTTTCCGACAGACGCGCTCTTCGACGCCCTGCGGCTCGACCCGTATCTGCGCTTCACCGCCGGCCGGCACCCCGATGTCGAGCCGCAGATTCTCGCCGTGCTGGAGGCAACCGCCGCCCACCGGATGGCGCTCGTCCATGGCGACGTCAGCCCCAAGAACATTCTCGTTTCGAAGCGCGACGGCCATCCGGTGCTGCTCGACGCAGAATGCGCCTGGTACGGCGATCCGGCTTTCGACGCGGCCTTCTGCCTCAACCACCTCGTCCTCAAATCGGTGCACCTGCCCCGACTGCGCGAAAACCTGCAGCAGCAGGCGCGGGATTTCGCCTCGATCTGGCTCGGCCACTTCCCCGAGGCCATGCGCGAGGCGATCGACCAGCGGGTCGCGGCGCTTCTGCCCTGCCTCATGCTCGCGCGCATCGACGGCAAGTCGCCGGTCGAATACCTCGGCGAAGAAGCGCGCAGCGAAGTCCGCGCGCTGGCGCTGCCGCTCATCGTCGAACCCGCCCTGTCGGTCGCGGGAACGCTCGCGAGGATCGGCTGATGGCGCGCATTGCGGCGGTCATGGGCCGCCAGATCTGGGATTCGCGCGGCCGGCCCACGGTCGAGGTCGACGTGCGCCTCGATGACGGCAGCACCGGGCGGGCGATTGCGCCGTCGGGCGCATCGACCGGCAGACGCGAGGCGCTCGACCTGCGCGATGGCGGCGACCGTCTCGGCGGCCAGGGCGTCAACCGTGCGCTGGCCGCGGTCCGCGAGGTCATCGCGCCGGGGCTATTCTCCATGGACGCAGCCGACCAGCAGGCGATCGATGCCCGCCTCGTCGCGCTCGATGGCACGCCGCAGAAGTCGCGGCTCGGCGGCAACGCCATCGTCGCCACCTCGCTTGCGGTTGCCTGGGCGGCGGCGGCGTCTGCCGGGCTGCCGCTGTGGCAGCACCTCACTGCGATCGGCGGCGCCGAACCGCGTATTCCGCTCCCGATGATCCAGATCTTTGGCGGTGGGCGGCACGCCGGCAACCGCATCGACATCCAGGATTTTCTCGTGATCGCGCTCGGGCAGCGCGGCTTCGCCGAGGCCTGCGAGATGACGGCGGAGGTCTACCTTGCCGCCGCAACCCGGATGGCGGCGCGCGGCAGGCTCAACGGCGTCGCGGACGAGGGCGGCGTCTGGCCGGATTTCGCAGCCAACGAGGAAGGACTTGAACATCTGACCCGTGCCATCGAGGACGCGGGGTTCAAGCCAGGCGAGGACATCGGAATCGCGCTCGACATTGCCGCGAGCTCCTTCTTCCGTGACGGCGCCTACCACCTCGCCCTCGACGGCCGCGAGCTTTCGACCGAAGCCATGATCGAGGTGCTGTCCGGCTGGACCGACGCCTATCCGATCGTCTCGCTCGAGGATCCGCTGGCCGAGGACGACGATGCCGGCTTCGTGGAGATTACCCGCCGGCTGGGCGGCCGCATCCAGATCGTTGGCGACGACTACTTCACGACCGACGCCGAGCGCATTCGGCACGGCGCCGCCCATGGCGCCTGCAACGCCGTGCTGCTCAAGGCCAACCAATGCGGGACGGTGACCGAGCTCGTCGCCGCGGCCCGGGCAACGCGCGAACTCGGCTGGAACGCCATCCAGTCGGGCCGCTCCGGGGAAAGCGAGGACGTGAGCCTCAGCCATCTCGCCGTCGGCCTCGGCAGCGAGCAGATCAAGGTGGGCTCCATGGCCCGCTCGGAGCGTACCGCCAAGTGGAACGAGGTCATCCGCATCGAAGAAGCGACGCGGCTTTCCTGTTGGCAATTTCGACTTTCCGGGTGATAGGGTGCCGCCCGGACCGGGGGCGGCATGGTGCATCGGGAAGGACGGGGCGGGCGCGGACGCGCTGTTCGCGTCGAAGACGTGGCGCGAGAGGCGGGCGTATCGCCGATCACGGTTTCTCGGGCGCTGAGCGCGCCTGAGAAAGTAAGGGAAGAGACGCGCCGGCGGGTGGCCGATGCCGTTGCGAAAACCGGCTACGTGGTCAACCGGTTTGCCTCGACCCTCCGTTCGGGCCGCTCGACAATCGTTTCGGCTTTCGTCTCAAATCTCTCCAACCCGCATTTCGCCAACGCGCTCCAGGGCTGCGCCGCTGCGCTCGAGGGCAGCCGCTATCACGTGCTGATGGCGCAGATGGGCTACTCGGACAAGCTGCAGCAGGCAATGATCGACGAGGTGCTGCCGTTTCGGCCCGCCGCTGCTCTGTTCACCGGTATCGTCCAGTCGCGGCGGACGCGCGCCTTGCTCAGAAAGCTCGATATCCCGGTCATGGAGATGTGGGATTATCGCCCGGACCCCATCGACATGCTGGTGGGCTTTTCGAACGCCGAAGGCGGGCGGCTGATCGGCCGGCACTTCGCCGACCGCGGCTACCGGTGCGTTGCCTATGCGGGCCGCACCGAGGATCGGGGCGCCCAGCGGCTCGCGGGCTTCACCCAGGGATTTGGCCGCGAGCCCGACCTCGTGCTGCCGCTCGAAGGCAGCCGCACGACGGGCGACGGCGCCGCCGCGCTCGGAATCATCCTAGAGCGCCTGCCCCGGTGCGAGGCGATCTTCTTCGGCACCGACCTTCTTGCCGTCGGCGCGATCAACGGGGCCCGGCAGTCAGGGGTTGCGGTTCCCGGGCGGGTCGCGATCGCAGGCTATGGCGACCTCGAAGTCTCCCGGCAGCTCGGCACGCCGCTGACGACGGTTCACGTTTCCGCCTACGAAATGGGCAGCATTGCCGGAAAGCTCCTGCTCCGGCGGCTGCTGAGGGAGCCGGTCGAAGAGCGGATTGTCCTGTCCCCGGTCACGCTCGAGGTGCGGGAAAGCACCGGCGGCCCCTGAGACCCGGCCTTACTTTCGCTTCTTGCCCTTGTTGTCGTCGGGCTTCTGCACGAGCTGGGCCAGGATCCGGTCGACGAGGTCAAGGTCCTCGCGTTTGCCGGCCGCCTGCTGCTGCAGATCGACGAGGTAGGAGGTCGTGTAATAGAGGCGCCGCGCCAGCAGCGACGCAACCTCGATCGCGACGGCCGGATCGGACATCAGGAACTTGATGGCGTCGTCGATGACGTAGGCCTTGGTCTCCGACAGCGCCTTGACCGTCGCGGAATACGGCATGTCGAGCAGGACGCTCATCTCACCGAAGATCGACCCCGGCTCGTCGATGTAGCTGACCTGCGTGTCCTTGCGCAGCACCTCGACCTGCCCCTCGATCAGCACGTAGAGCTTGCCCTCCTGGCCACCCTCGCGGATCAGGGTATCGCCGGGTGTGAAGGTCTTGGCCTCCCGCCCCTGACAAAATTCAAGAATATCAGCCATCAGGCCCTCTCAAGTCCCCGATCAATCTTGCGCCAACTCGACATTGCTCGTCAAACTGCAGAGCGCCCATTCTGAATGTAGGCCGCCCGGAAGTCGTTCCGTGGCAACGGCAGGCCTGCCTGCCTCGGCTCGTCAATGGTTGTCGCGCGGCACGCCGTAGGTCTGGGCCACCTTCTGGTATTTGACGGCCGGCTTCAGCACCATGCCGTCGCCGAGCTGGTCGGTGATCCCGCGCTGAATTTCCTGCCAGGGCGTCTGGCTGGGCGGCATCTTGAAGCCGCCCGCGGCATTGAGGTCCATACGGCGCTTTTCGAGCTCCTCTTGCGGGATGAGGATGTTGGCGGAGCCCTTCTTGAGGTCGATGCGGACCCGGTCGCCGGTCCTGAGCAGCGCAAGACCGCCGCCCGCGGCCGCCTCGGGAGAGGCGTTGAGGATCGAAGGCGATCCGGAGGTGCCGGACTGGCGGCCGTCGCCGACGCAGGGCAGCGAATGGATGCCGCGCTTGATGAGCGCCGCGGGCGGCTGCATGTTCACGACCTCGGCCGCGCCCGGATAGCCGATCGGGCCCGTGCCGCGGATGAACAGGATGCAGTGCTCGTCGATGTTGAGGCTCGGGTCCTCGATGCGATGGTGATAGTCCTCCGGCCCTTCGAAGACGATGGCGCGGCCCTCGAAGGCCTCGGGGTCGTTCGGGTTGGAAAGGTACCGGTCGCGAAACTCCGGGGAGATCACCGAAGTCTTCATGATCGCGTTGTCGAAGAGATTGCCGCGCAGCACGATGAAGCCGGCGTCCCTGACCAGCGGATCGTCGACGGTGCGGATGACGTCCGGCAACTCGATCGTCGCGTTGCGGCAGTTCTCGCCGATTGTCCGGCCGTTGACGGTCATCGCCTTCTCGCGGATCAGCCCGTGCTTCATGAGCTCCGCGACAACCGCCGGAACGCCGCCGGCATGCTGGAAATCCTCGCCCAGGTACTTGCCCGCCGGCTGGACGTTCACGAGCAGCGGCACCTTGTGGCCGATCGTCTGCCAGTCGTCCACCGACACCTCGATGCCGAGGTGGCGCGCGATGGCGTTGATGTGGATCGGGGCATTGGTCGAGCCACCGATCGCCGAGTTGACGACGATGGCGTTCTCGATCGATTCCCGCGTGATGACGTCCGAGGGCTTGAGGTCCTCGAAGACCATTTCGACCGCGCGCTTGCCGGTCTCATAGGCGATCTGCTGGCGCTCCCGGTAGGGAGCCGGGATCGCGGCGCCGCCGGGCAGCTCCATGCCGAGCGCCTCGGCCAGCGAGTTCATCGTCGAGGCGGTGCCCATGGTGTTGCAGTAGCCCGTCGAAGGCGCCGACGAAGCGACGATTTCCATGAACTCCTCGTAGTTGATCTCGCCTGCGGCGAGCCGCTCGCGCTGTTTCCACACGATCGTGCCCGAGCCGGTGCGTTCGCCCTTGTACCAGCCATTGAGCATCGGGCCGACCGAAAGCGCGATGGCCGGGATGTTCACCGTCGCTGCCGCCATGAGGCAGGCCGGCGTGGTCTTGTCGCAGCCGATGGTCAGCACGACGCCGTCGAGCGGATAGCCGTAGAGCAGTTCGACGAGCCCCAGATAGGCGAGGTTGCGGTCGAGCGCGGCATTCGGGCGCTTGCCGGTCTCCTGGATCGGGTGGACAGGGAACTCCATGGCAATGCCGCCCGCTTCGCGGATACCTTCGCGCACGCGCTGGGCGAGCACCAGATGGTGGCGGTTGCACGGGCTCAGGTCCGAGCCGGTCTGTGCGATGCCGATGATCGGCTTGCCCGATTGCAGCTCCTTGCGGGTCAGGCCGTAGTTGAGGTAGCGCTCCATGTACAGCGCCGTCATTCCCGGGTTGTCGGGATTATCGAACCACTGCTGCGAGCGCAGTTTGCGCCCCCCGTTCCCCGCCGTCATCGTTCTCTCCTCGCTGGGCGATTTCGTTTGCCCGCTGTAATAGCCGCATTCCGCGGGCTTTGGCAGGGCCCGGCGCGCGGTCGCGGCATTTTTCTTTCAGTTTCTGCGGTATGAACCCGAAATTCTGTTGCCGGGCCGGCGTTCCGCCGGGTCAGATCGCACCCCGCGACAGGAATACCGCATAGATTATCGCGGCATAGGTCAGCTGGTGCGTCAGCTGGTCGATGCCGTGGAGTGCCCAGAAGCGGCGCGGATTGGTGTCGACATGCACGCCGCGGGAATAAAGGATCTTGGAATAGTCGAGCGCGTAGTGCACGACCCATTCGGCCACGGCGAGAGCCGCAAGGACGGGAAGCGGCGTGCCGACGGCGAAAAGGATCAGCGCGGAAAGCCCGGCATGGACCGCCGCATGGGCGTAGCCGCCCGGGTGCCTGAGGTTTCCCTTGCCGACCAGCATCCAGGCCGGCTGCAGGAAATAGTCCGCAACGTAGTGTTTGACCTCGAGCCCGATGAACAGGATGAAAAACAGCAGAACCATCCGTCCGCTCCCCCTCGGATGCGCGTGGCGCGCATCCGTCCCTGCGCCATCTGCCTGGCACGCAGGCTAAAGTCCCCCGGCCCCCATGCTTGCAATCGTTCACGTGGCGAGGCAAGCCCAGAGTTGCTATGTTTTGACGCATCCCTGCTGCTAACGTTCAGCGGTGGTTCAGGAATTTTATGGGATTCCACCGGCATCCCTGCGCCGTTCCCTCTGACGGGAGCTAGACATGCTGAAACAGCTTTCCGGCCTTGCGGCCCTCGTCTTCCTCGCCGGCTTCGCCAATGCGGCGACGGCCGCCGGCACTGCCGTCGGCGTCGACCCCGATGCCGAGGCACGCGGCGGCGAGACCCGGACCCTCGTGGTGGGCTCGGACGTTTTCATCGGCGACCGCATCGTGACCAATGCGCGTGGGCTGGTGCAGATTCTTTTCGACGACAAGACAAGGCTCGTCGTCGGGCCGCGCTCCTCGCTCGTTATCGAGGATTACCTGATCCGCAATGACGGCTCGGCCGGGCGCCTCGCGGTCAATGCGCTGGGCGGCACCTTCCGCTTCATCTCGGGCAATTCGCCGAAGAACCGCTACCTGATCCAGACCCCGACGGGGCAGATCGGCGTGCGCGGCACCGCCTTCGACCTCTTTGTGGGGCAGGTCACCCATGTGCTGCAGCTACAGGGGACGACCATCAACTGCTCCAGCAACGGCGACTGCCAGACGATGAGCCGGCGTTGCGAGGTGGCGGTGATCGAGCGCGGCGGCGTGCAGGAGCTGGGCTCGAGCCGTGACTTCTCCCGCGCCGAGCTCGAAGACGCCATGGCCCGTTTCCGCTTTGCCGTCTCGCAATCCTCGCTGATCCGCCAGTTCCGCGTCTCCAATGCAGAGCAATGCATGCGCGGCAGCGGCCGCAGCCGGGATGACGATGACGACGGGCCGCGCGTCCGGCTTGAACTCAATGTGCCCGAGTCGCTCGGCGACACCGACGTCTTCCGGTTCGGCGACGACGACGACAACGACAGCTACTTCGACTTCGACTAGTGCGTCGACCAGCGCGGAGAGAGTACGATGCCGATGCTACGCGCATTCCTCGCCACATTGCTGCTGCTTCTCGGAGCGGGCGCGGCTCTGGCCGAACCATCGGGCACGGCCCTCGGCGTCGACCCCGCGGCCGAAGCGCATGGCGGGAGCGAGACGCGGACGCTCGTCGTCGGCTCCGACCTCTTCATCGGCGACCGCGTGGTCACGGGCGATACGGGTCTCGTCCAGATCATGTTCGCCGACCAAACGAGGCTCGTCGTCGGCCCCAATTCCTCGCTCGTCCTCGAGGACTATCTCATCCGCAACGATGGCTCGGCCGGCCGTTTCGCGGTCGACGCACTTTCGGGATCGTTCCGCTTCATCACCGGCGGCGCACCCAAGGACCGCTATGTGATCAGGACGCCGACCGGGACGATCGGCGTGCGCGGCACGGCCTTCGATCTGTTCGTCACCGCGCTGGCGACCTACGTCTTGCAGCTTCATGGCTCGACCATCGACTGTCCCGATGCGTCGCCGGACAAGTGCGAAATTCTCGATGCGGTGTGCGAGCTCGGCATCATCGGCAGCGACAGCGTGGAGATCATCGCCCACACCGACGAAATCGGCGGAGAGCAGCGGGAGAGCCTCAAGGCGATGTTCTCGCTGATTGGTGCCGATCTCCTGCGCGAATTCCGCATTGCCGGCGCCGAGCGCTGCCTGCGCCGCCCTGCCGGCGGCGACGGCAACGGCAACTCGCTGAGCGACGGCGGCAGCGGGAACGTCCCGACGCCGACGACACCCCCGCCCACAACGCCGCCGCCTTGCGTCAATCAACGTATATGCTGAACCGGAAAGCGGCTGCCTTTGGGGCATGCTCGTGAAGCGGCGGCTCGTTCCCAGTCTCATCGGACTCGCGCTCGTCGCTGCCCTCGTGCTGCTGCGCGCCGCCGACCCCTACCCGGTGCAGACGCTGCGCGAGATCGCCTTCGACACCTACCAGCGGCTCGCGCCGCGCGAAGCGGCGGATTTCCCGATCCGTGTCGTCGACATCGACGAGGCGTCGCTCGCCGTGATCGGCCAATGGCCCTGGCCGCGCGACCGGCTCGCGACGCTGACCGACCGGCTGACGGAACTCGGGGCCGCCGCGATCGCTTTCGACGTGCTGTTCCCCGAGCCGGACCGTCTGTCCCCGCGCCGGCTCGGCGTTGCGGCAGGGATCGATCCCGAGACGCTGCCCGATACCGACGAGCAGCTGGCGGCTGCGCTGGGCCGTGCGCCATCGGTCATGGGCTTCGCCGACAGCGCCGGGACCGCGACGCTGCCGAAGACGCCCAAGGCGGCCTTCGCGATCAGCGGCACCGATCCGATCGGCGCCCTGCCGCGATTGCGCGGCGCGGTGCTGCCGCTGCCGCAGTTCGTCGACGCGGCGGCGGGCCTCGGCAGTCTCAGCCTGAACGCCGAGGATGTCGCAACGACCGTACGGCGCCTGCCCCTGCTCTGGACCGACGGCCGGCAGTATTTCCCATCGCTCTCTATCGAGGCGCTGAGGATTGCGCTCGGCATCCAGAACATCGTCGTTCTCGGTGAGGTGGAAAACCCGTTCGTCGAAGCGCTGCGAATCGGCGAGTTCACGGTACCGACGATGCCCCAGGGAGACCTCTGGCTCTATTATCGCGAGCCGGACAGCGCGCTCTACGTTTCAGCCGCGGACGTCCTTGCCGACGGCTACGCCGCCCTCGCCGATCGCATTGCCGGACATATCGTCCTTGTCGGCACCTCGGCGAGCGGCCTGCTCGATATCCACGGCACGACCCTCGGCCACAACGTGCCGGGCGTCTCGATTCATGCCCAGGCGCTCGAACAGATTCTCTCGGGCCGGTACCTCATGCGCACCGACTGGGTATCGGGGCTGGAGATCGCCGGCTTCGCACTTGTCGGCGCCCTGCTCGTCCTCGTCGTCCTCGGCCTCGGGCCGCTGGCGGGGCTGCTCGCCGGCGGCCTTGCGCTCGCCGGTTTCGGCGCCTTCTCGTGGTTCGCCTTCACCCAATGGGGACTGATGGTCGATCCGAGCTTCCCGCTCATCGGACTTTCCGTGCTCTTTGCCGTCCTCGTTTTCTTCCAGTTCGTCATCGCGGATGCGGACAAGCGCCAGATCCGCCGCGCCTTCGGCTACTACGTTGCGCCCTCACTGCTCGCCGAGATCGAGCGCAGCGCCGACCGGTTGAAGCTCGGCGGCGAACGGCGGGACCTCACGGTGATGTTTTCCGACATGCGCAACTTCACGATGTTCTCGGAAAAGCACGAACCGGAGCGGGTGCTGCAGGTTCTCAACACCATGTTCGGCGCGCTCGGGGCGCGCATTGTCGAGCAGCAGGGAACGATCGACAAGTTCGTCGGGGACGCCATCATGGCGTTCTGGAATGCCCCGGTGGACGTCCCCGACCATCCGCGCCGCGCCTGCACCGCGGCACTGGGCATGCGGGCGACCTTGCGCGATCTCAACGCGCGTGACGCCTTCGGGACCGGCGGGCAGCCGGTCGTCATCGGCATCGGCATTGCGACCGGCGAAGTACTCGTCGGCAACATGGGGCTCGAGAACCGTTTCGACTATTCCTGCATCGGCGACACGGTGAACGTCGCATCGCGCGTCGAGGGCACCTGCCGCGCCATCGGCTACGACATCGTCGTAACCGACGCAGTGCGGCGTGCGGTCCCGGCTTTCGCCTGGCTCTCCGCCGGCGCGCTCACGCTCAAGGGCAAGGCGCAGCGCGAACCCATCCACATCCTCGTCGGCGATGCGGATGTCGCGGCGAGCGAAGGTTTCCGCGCGCTGCGGGCCGTGCATGAGAATGCGGCCGCTGCGCTCGGGACGCCTGAGGCGGACGCGGCCATCGACGGCTGCCGGCGGCTCGCGCAATCGGTGGAGCCGGGGCTCCTGCCGTTCTATGCGCAGCTCGCCGCGCGCGCCGGCGATTATCGCGAAGCCGCACCGGTGCCGGCATAGGCCTGCCGCATCTCCTCGATCTCGTCGAGCGCGCGGTGGAATGCGCTCCAGTCGTCGTGCGCGGCGATCGGCGCCCAGAGTGCCTCCATCTCCTCGATCAGCATCGAACGCGGTCTCTCGCGTGCGAAATAGGGATGCTTGAGGTTGTGATCGTCGCGCGGCTCGCGCGCCATCAGCATCGTACGCAGCGGTGCGAAAACCTCGGAAACGTAGTGCTCGGCGGACGGGCTCCGCGCGGCGCGCCCGGCCGAGAGCCTCCCCCCGCGCCAGTCGAAGAAGAACTGCTCGAAGGGCGCCCTGGTCGCGTAGAGCACCTCGAAGAGCCTGGCGACGAACTGGCCGTCATCCTCCTCCCCGAGCGACCCGAGAGCGAGGCGGTCGAGGATCGCACGCCAGATGCTGCGCTGGAACGCCGGCCAGAAACGGTTGAGCGCAGCCTCGAGCGCCGGGATGTCGCCGAGCGCCGACAGGCATTCCGCGAGCCGGGTCAGGTTCCAGGCAAGGATATCCGGCTGCCGTCCGAAGGCGTACAGGCCGCTCTCGTCGAAATAGGCGGCCGTGAAGGCCGGATCGTAGTGTGGCAGGAACCGCCAGGGGCCGTAGTCGAAGCTTTCGCCGGTGATGTTGATGTTGTCGGTGTTGAGGACGCCGTGCACGAAGCCGGCGGCAATCCAGCGGGCACCGGTCTCGGCGACCCGCTCCGCGACGGCGCCGAGAAACGCCGCGGCGCGGGCCCCGGCATCGTCCTGCCACAGCGCCGGCATGTAGGTCCGGATGCTGTAGTCGAGAAGCTGTCTCAGCCGCGCCTCGTCGCGAAAGTAGCTGAGGCGCTGGAACGTGCCGATGCGGATGTGGCTGTGGCTCAACCTGACCAGCACGGATGATCGTGTGGGCGAAGGCTCGTCGTGACGCTCGAGCTCCTCGCCCGTTTCGATCAGCGACAGCGACTTCGACGTATCGACGCCAAGTGCCTCCAGCATGGCAGTCGCCAGCACCTCGCGCACGCCGCCCTTGAGCGTGAGCCGGCCGTCTCCGCCGCGCGACCATGGCGTGCGGCCGGAGCCCTTGCTGCCGAGATCGAGGAGCCGACCGCGCTCGTCTTCGAGCTGCGCGAAGAGGAAGCCGCGTCCATCGCCGAGATCCGCGTTGTAGACCTGGAACTGATGCCCGTGATAGCGCAGCGCCAGCGGCTTCTGGAGCGATCCCGGCAGCGGCGCGAAGCGGCCGAAATGCTCGATCCACTCGCCGTCGCTTAACCGGTCGAGACCGACCGACTGCGCCGCGCGCTGATTGCGGTAACGTAGAACGTGTTCGGGAAAGCGGGCCGGTGCGACGGGATCGTAGAAGCCTTCGCCGAGCGAGAGATGGTCGGCGCGGGGTTTATGACGATAGCTCATCGGACCGCTCATCTCCTGAACACGCCGACGATCTCGACATGGGGCGACCACGCGAACTGGTCGACGGGCGTCACGTGTTCGAGGCGATAACCCCCGCCGACGAGGATCGCTGCATCGCGCGAAAAGGTTCCAGGATCGCACGATACCATGACGACCGTCCTGACCGCGCTGCGCGCGATCCCGTGGGCCTGCGCCGCGGCACCGGCACGGGGCGGATCGAGGACGACGGCATCGAAACCCTCGAGCTCGAATGGGTCCAGCGGCTCGCGAAAGAGATCGCGCATGGCCGCGGTGATCGGCTTCAGTCCCTGCGTGTGACGCGCGGCCTTCTGCAGGGCAGCGATCGCCGGCCTGTCGGCATCGAACGCGGCAACCTTCGCCCGCTCGGCGATCCGCAGCGCGAAGGGCCCGACGCCGCAGAAGAGATCGGCAACCGACCTGGCTTTGCCTATGCCATCGAGGACGAGCTGTGCCAGCACCTCTTCCGCTGCTGCCGTCGCCTGGAGAAACGCCCCTACGGGCAGCTCTATGGTGGCGGTTCCCATGGTGACGAGCGGTGGCATCAACTGGAACACAGTCTCTCCGTTGAGGCTCAGCCTTGCGAGCCGCAGCCCCTGCGCCAGCGGCACGAGATCCTCCGGATTCGCGCGGCGCTTGGTGTGGACCGCGACGTCGATGCCGTTGTCGGCCGCGGTAGAGAATACGTCGCATTGCCCGAGGCGCGCGCCAATCCGCCGCGCGATGCGCGGAGCGGCGTCCCGCAGTTCGGACACGAGGATGACGCAGGTCTCGACGTTGAGGAGCTCGTGGCTCCGCACGCGCATATAACCCGCCGCGTTCTTGTCCGCATGCAGCGTCGCGCGCCGCCTCCCCAAGCCAGTCGCATCGATCATGGGTGAGACGGCGGCCGTCTCTAAATGAGACTGCCGCAGGATATCGGTCACGAGGCGGTGCTTGAACGTCGTGTAGGCAGCGGGGGACATGTGCTGCAGCAGACAGCCGCCGCATCGTCCGAAGTAGCGGCTGATCGGCGCGATGCGATCGGCACTGGCATCCAGAACCGAGACGAGCGATCCGCGGTCTCCCTCGACCTCCGCGTCGACGGTCTCGCCGGGCAGCGTATGAGGCACGTAGACGCGACGGCCCCCGAGATCGGCGATTCCGTCCCCGCGATGGCCGAGCGCCGTGATGCGGAGCGTGGTCACGCCGCGGGCCGGCTCACCGATTCGAGGACGCTGACGAGCGACACGAACGGGATGCCGACGCGTTCGCTGAGGCCGGTAGCGCAGGTTGAAACGGTCGAGACGCCGAGCTTGCAGTCTGCCGGTACCTCGTCCTTCGCGAACCGTGTCGCCCATTCGTTGAGCTCGGGGACGAACAGGCCCTTGTCGCCTGCGAAGCCGCAGCACTGGAACGAGGAGAGGACGATGACTTGCTCCGCCACCGCGTTGGCGATCGCCTCGGTCGCGGCCTGCTCCTTGAGCCGCTGTGCCGAACAATTGTGATGCACCGCCAGCACGGGGACCCGGCGGCCGATCGTGAGATGCGGCAGCACCTCGGCCAACAGAAACTCCGAGGAGTCGAGCACGGGCGCGGCGTCCGGATGCTCGCGCATATGCTTGGCACAGGTCGAGGCGTCGGTGACGACGGGGAAGCGGCTGTCGGCCGAGGCAGCGGCAAGTTGTTCCTCGAGCCGCCGGCCGACGCGGTGCGCCTCCTCGGGAAAGCCCTTGGACCGGAAGGGCTGGCCGCAGCAGGCGCCTTCGAGCTTTTCCGGAAGCACCGGCTCGAAACCCGCCCGCCTGAGCAGAGCCAGCATCGCATCAGGCGTCGGCAGGAGCCCGTCCTTTGCCGGTGCGCCGAACATGCGTGTCGCGCATGACGGGAAATAGACGACCCACCCGCGCGTTCCTTGGCTCGCCGCCGCCGCCGGCCTGGGGACGCCGGGCCCGGGCCGGAGCGCCGGACTCACCCGCGGCACCGCGCCACCTGTTACGCCGCGCGCTACCCGCGCGAGCGCATCGGTGGCACCGTTGCCGATAATGGTGCGGCTCAGGGCCTGCAATCCGACCCCCGCCCGCATCGACCTCTCGATGGCCGCGGTATGCCCGGCCGCCCATCGCGCCGTCTTCCGGTCGCTCTCGCTCCGGCGCCGGGCCCGTTCGCCGAGCACCATCGTCCCGGTCTCGATGCCCACCGGGCAGCGCATGGCGCAGACGTTCCCCGCCGCGCAGGTCGCGAGCCCCGCGTATGCGAACCCTTCTTCCATCGCGGCGAGCCGCTCCGGATCCTCGCCGGTCTTCCTCAGCCGCGCGCGCTCCCGCGTGACGACGATCCGCTGGCGCGGCGAGAGGGTAAGGTGGGTCGAGGGGCAGGCCGGTTCGCAGAACCCGCATTCGATGCAGAGATCGACCAGCGGATCGGCAAGCGGCATCAGCTTTAGGTTCTTGATGTGGAGGTTCGGGTCGGGGTTGATGAGCACACCCGGGTTGAGCAGGCCCTCGGGATCGAAGATCGGCTTGATCCTCTGCATGATGGCATAGGCCTTCTCGCCCCATTCCGCCTCGACGAAGGGGGCGATGGCACGGCCCGTGCCGTGCTCGGCCTTGAGGCTCCCGCCGTAGCGCGTCGAGACGAGGTCGGCGAGCGCGCGGTTGAAGACGTCGAACTTCGCAGCAGCGTCGGGCTCCATGAAGTTGTCGTGCATCACGAAGTGGAGGTTGCCCGCGAGCGCGTGGCCGATGATCGAAGCATCGGTATAGCCGTGCGCGTCGAGCAGCGCCCGCAGGTCGATGACGAACTCGGCCAGCCGGTCGATCGGCGCCGCGACGTCCTCGGTCATGAACGTCGTGCCCGGCGGACGGGCGGCGCCGCCGATCGCGAACATGCCCTTGCGCATGTCCCACAGCGCCTCCGACCGCGCCATGTCGGTGGAGAACGCGATGTGCGTCGCGCCCTCCTCGCGCAGGATAGCTTCGGTCCTCGCCACTTCCTCGGCGAGCGTCGCTTCGTCGGGCGCCGCGACGTCGATGAGGACGGCGGGCGAGGTGTCGGTGAAATAGGGCTCGAACGGCTTGATCGCCGGGAACACCTTGCAGGCTTCGAGCGCCAGCCGTTCCATGTACTCGGCCGCGATGACGCCGGTCGTCGACTGCTGGCCGCCCCGTGCGAGCCGCGAAATGGCCCGCGCGCAGGAATAGGGGTCGGGGAAGACCACGAGGTCCGTCGCCTTGTGCGGATGCTCGTCGATCGTGTTGTAGGTAACCTCGGAGACGAAGCCGAGCGTCCCCTCCGACCCCACGATCAGGTGGATGAGGATGTCGATCGGATCGTGAAAGTCGATGAGCGCATTGATCGAATAGCCGACGGTGTTCTTGATCCGGTATTTCCTGCGGATCAGCGCCACGAGCTCCTCGTCCCGGGTGACCTCGTGGTGCAGGTCCGCGAGCTGCTGCAAGAGGTTCGCATGCGACGCGCGGAATGCCGCAACCGAGTCCGGATCGCCGGAATCCAGCACCGTGCCGTCGACCAGCATCACGCGCAGCCGGTGCATGGTGTGGTAGGTGTTGTAGGCGACCCCGCAGCACATGCCGGATGAATTGTTATTGACGACGCCGCCGATCTTGCAGGTGGCCTGGCTGGCCGGATCGGGGCCGAGTTTCTTGTTGAACTTCTTGAGCGCACGGTTGGCATTGGCGACGAT
>CAYRNE010000010.1:0-19070 GCA_964425245.1 uncultured Devosia sp. | reverse complement strand
CCAACCGGGGCGGCCGGGTCTGCGCCGAACCCGATCAGCATGTCGTCCGGCCGGTCCTCGATCGCATCATGCATCATGTCGGCATACTTGCCGATCAGCCAGTCGGGGTCCTCACCGCTGGCCTTGCGCGCCTCGCGGATCTTGGGGTCGCAGAGATAGGCGAAGAAGATGTCGTCCATCTGCAGGTAGCGGCAGCCGGCATCGTAGAAGGCCTTGACCGCATCCTTGTAGGTCTGCGTGATGTCCGCGAAATACTGCTCGGCGTCGTGCTTGTATTCGGCCGGCGCGATATCTTCCTCGGCGACCCGGAAATGGATGGCGCTGGGCCCGGGAATCGAAATCTTCGGCGTCACCCGCGTATTGGCCGCGACGAACCTATAGTGCTCGAGCATCGGGTGGTCGGCCGGAAAACGCAACTTCCCGGTGATTGTCGGGACCTGCGCCCTCGTCGTCGTGCCGTGGAACTGGATGCCGCCGCCCTCGCGCTCGACGACATCGAGCCCGTCCAGCATGCCCATGAAGTCGAAGTGCCACCAGGCGCGGCGAAACTCGCCGTCGGTCACGGCCTTGAGCCCCACGTCCTCCTGCATGCGGATCACATCGCGGATTGCTTCGTCCTCGATGGCCTTGAGTTCCTCGGCCGAGAGGGTCTTGTCCTCGAAATGCGCCTTGCGGGCGGCCTTGACCTTGTCGGGCCTGAGAAAGCTGCCGACGATGTCGGCGCGGTATGGCGGCGAAGCCACCTTGTCCTTGGGCTGGGCGATGGCGGCCATCTCAATCCTCCCGGTCGGATTCGCGTGAACGACTGCCGCGTCTGATGCCGCTTGGGGCGGCGGCAGGCAAGTCGTCGCTTGCAAATTGTATACAATGAGGCCCAGTGAGCCCGTCACAGACGGGAGGAATGACAATGGCGCGCAATCCGGCGGCGTCCCGGCAGCAGCCGCAATCGCTCAAAGCGCTGCTCGGCGTGCGCGATCTCGTCTTCGGCGGATGGGCCCGGCCGGGCGAACGGCTCAGCGAAATCGCGCTGGCCGAACGGCTCGGCATCTCGCGGACGCCGGTCCGGGCGGCGCTGGCGCGGCTCGAGCAGGAGGGACTCGTCGAACTCATCCCCTCGGGCGGTTACGCGGTGCGGCGCTTCACCCGTGAGGAGGTGATCGACGCCATCGAATTGCGCGGGGTGCTCGAGGGCACGGCAGCGCGTCTTGCGGCCGAGCGCGGCGCGCCGTCGGCCGGCCTCCGCGCCATGCACGATCTGCTGCGCCGGCTCGATTCGGCACTCGGGACGGACGCGGACAAGATGGACTTCGACCGCTATGTCGAGCTGAACGCCGCCTTCCACGAGACGCTGAACGGTCTTGCCGGCAGCGCGACCATCAAGCGCGAGATAGAGCGGGTGACCCGGCTGCCCTTCGCGTCCCCCAGCGCGTTTCTCGACAAGCAATCCGACGTTCCGGCCTTCCGCCGCTCGCTCTATGTCGGTCAGGCGCAGCACAAGGCGATCGTCAACGCCATCGAGCTGCGGGAGGGTGGCCGCGCCGAGGCCATGGCGCGCGAGCACGCGCGGCTCGCCCGGCTCAACCTCGAATACGTCATCGACCACGACCGCAGTCTGATGCGTCGCGTCCCGGCGCTCGCGCTTTTGACCGGCTGACGGCCGTCAGCCGGAGCCCGGGCGAGCGGCATCGGAAGCCGCGCGCATGGCGTCGGCGTAAATCGCGTCTATTGTCTCGCTGACGGCAATGAGGTGTTCGGCTTCCGCATCGAAGCCGCTGCCGGTGGCGAGTCGGCCAGCCCAGTCGGCCGCAGCGCGACCTCCCCAGTCGTCGGGAGGCAGGGCGATCGTTTGCGCCGCAGTGCCGACCATGTGCCGCGCGTGGAAATCATAGAACGAGCCATCGACGTTCTCCAGGGCCACGCCGCCGCTCCGGCCGTAAAACGTCGCCCCGATGATTGCGTCGCGGCCCGCGGGCAGGTTCCAGGAACAGGCAATCCGGATCAGGCGACCGCCCGCAAGCACAACTTGCGCGGCCGCGAAATCCTCGACCTCGTCTCCCCGCACCGTCCGTCCCTCTCGGCTTATATAGCCCGATGCTTTCTCGATGGGCGGATGGTCGAACATCCAGAGCGCGAGGTCGACGAGATGGACACCGAGATCGATGAGGCACCCGCCGCCCGAGAGCCGGCGATCGTGGAACCAGGGTTTGTCCGGCCCATAGGCGTTATGAAAGACGAGATCGGCGGCATGGATGTCGCCGAGCGCTCCGCCTCGCACGAGTTCGCGGATGCGCTGCATTCCTGCGGTGAAGCGGTAGGAGAGGTCGACGCCAAGCAACCGGTCGGCATGCCGCGCGGCATCGACCACCGCTCTCGCCTCGGCTGCGTTCCGGCCCAGGGGCTTCTGGCAGAATACGGCAAGGCCGCGCCCGAGAGCGCGGATCGTCTGCTCGGCATGGAGGGCGCTCGGCGTCGCAATGACGACGCCGTCGAGGTCCAGTTCCAGGAGACCATCGAGGTCGGCTGCGACAGCCGACCCGGGGAAGGCCGCAAGGGCATTGCGGCAGGCGGCTTCCGAAGCATCGGCCACGGCGGATTGCGACACGAGACCGGTATCGATGATGGCGCGCATGCGATGCAGGCCGATCCACCCGACGCCGAGAAAACCCAGACGCAATGGGCGCGAGACGGCTGGGGCATGAGCCAGTACGGTCACGGTCGCACCAGCGCCTTCATGAATCCGTCCGGCCGGTCGCGCGTGGCATCGAGTGCCTCGCCGAGCGACGCGAGCGGATAGGTATGCGTATAAAGCGGCATGGGATCGAGACGCCCCGCCGCGACGAGTTCGACTGCCTTGCGGATGCCGTCGACGTAGCGCTCGGGATTGCGCTCATGCGCATTGATCACGTCGATGCCTCGCCAGTTCCACATCTGCATATTCACCTGACGCGGTCCGTCCTGATGATAGCCGGCGACAACCAGCCGCCCACGCTCGCGCGTGAGCTCGGCAGCGAGGTCGAGCGGCCACTGCTTGCCGACCGCTTCGATCACGACGGGACAGAGCGATCCGCCGGTCAGCCGCTTTACCTCGTCGATGATGCGCCAGTGGTCGTCCATCGCGATCGTCTCGCTCGCCCCCATGAGCCGCGCGATTTCGAGCGCGAAGGGACGCCGCGAGATGGCAATGACTCGTGCGCCGGCGGAAGACGCAAGCTGTGCCAACAGGGCGCCGAGGAACCCGATGCCGAGGATCGCGACGGTGTCGCCTGCACAAATTCCGCTGCGCTCGAAGATGTTGACGGCGCACCCGAGTGGCTCCCCGGGAAAGGGAACGGCGGCGAGGGCGTCCGGCAGCGGCACGACCGCAGTCTCGTCCGCAGCATCGTATTCGGCATAGCTGTGGTAGGAGAGCACTGCGACGCGGCGCCCCAGCAATCCGGGCTCAGCGCCCTCGCCTACCTGCTCCACAATTCCCCAGCCCTCATGGCCGAGAGCGCCCGGCTCGGTCGGAAACGTCATCCATTCGGGCCCCGACCATGGCCCCAGGTTGGATGCGCATACGCCACAGCCTTCGAGCCGCACCAGAACCCGGCCCGGTCCCGGCACCGGTTTGGGGACGTCGCGCATCTCCATGCTTCCAGCGCCGAGGAGCACCGCGGCCTTCATCGATTTCGGATCGGCACCCATCCCCGAAGCAGGGGACTAGTGACGGTCGACGAGCTTGTTGAAACGGCTGGTGTCTCCGCCCTGCGTTTCGTCCTGATAAAGGAACTGGAGCCTGTTCTCGTCGAAGATTTCAAAGAACTCGTCCCAGCTTATCGGCTCGAACTCTTCTTCCGGCTCGCCGAAATCGATGCGCAGCACTCCGCCCGGACCGCCGGTGCTGATTTTGGCAGGACGGCCGCCGCGGGATTCCGCCCACCTGCGAATGGTGTCGTGATCGGTTGTCGTTTGTGCACTGGCCATCGTTTCACTCCATGGTCTATCGGCAGCAGGCGAACGCCGCTCGGTCCTCCCGTGTTCCGGTTCAGACCGGAGATGCGGACGCGAGCTCGCTGCTCGATGCCTCCCTCCAGCCGGTCTTGCGAACCGAAGCCGGGGCCCTGCCGGTCGGGACATAGTCGAAGCCCGCCGCCACCGCCTCGGCGGCATCGAGGATGTTGCGGTAATCGAGGATCAAGCGGCGATCGCAATGCGACGCGAGGCGCCGCAGATCCAGCCTGCGATACGCCTCCCACTCGGTGAGAATGACGATCAGATCAGCGCCGCGCGCCGCCGCGTACGGCGTCCTGCACCACAAGGCCCCGGCAAATTCGGGTGGCTCCTGCGCGGGCGGCTGTGGATCGTGAATCCTGACGTTGACGCCACGCTCGACCAGCAGCGGCACGACGGTAAGCGCCGCCGACTCGCGAACGTCATCCGTGTCCGCCTTGAAGGCGGAGCCGAGGAGGGCGACGGTACGGCCTTCGGGATGCGATCCGAGCTGACTCAGGACGTGATCGGCGACCCGGCGCTTGCGTCTATCGTTTGCGGCAATGAGGCACTCGACCAGCTCCTGTCGCGCGCCAGCCGTCTGCCCGAGCGTCGCCAGGGCGCGCGTATCCTTGGGAAAGCAGGAGCCGCCGAAACCCGGTCCCGGCGCAAGGAACGAAGACCCGATTCTGCGATCGAGCCCCACGCCCTCGGCGACGGTCGTAACATCTCCGCCGACCGCGGTGCAAAGGTCGGCGATCTCGTTGATGAAGCCGATCTTGAGGGCGAGCAAGGCATTGGCCGAGTATTTCGTCAGTTCCGCACTGACCGTGTCTGTCGCAACCAGCGGCACGCCCCGCTCGATCAGCGGACGATAGAGCTGTTCGAGAAGCTTGCGCGATCGCGCATCATCGGTGCCGATGACGATGCGGTCGGGACTGCAGAAGTCGTTGATCGCCGATCCTTCGCGCAGGAATTCGGGATTGGATGCGACCGGCACTTTCCGTCCGGCCGCCGTGCGCAGCAGCCGTTGCAACCTTAGGGCGGTGCCCGGTACGACCGTCGACTTGACGACGATCGCAGCATCCTTCCCGAGAGCGGCCGCTGCCTGCCGCGCTGCCTCCTCGACATAGGAGAGATCGACGGCGCCACTCGCGAGCGATGGGGTGCCGACGGCCAGCATCACGATATCGGCGCGTGCCGCAGGCACGCCGAGCTGATCGGTGTAATGCAGCAGGCCTTTGTCGACGCCGCACTGGATGAGCTCGGAAAGCCCGGGTTCGTAGATCGGAACCCTGCCCCGCCGCAAATCGTCGATGCGCGCCTTGTCGATGTCGATGCAGGTGACCGAGTGTCCGAGCTGCGCGAGGCAGGCGCCGGTTGTCAGCCCGACGTAGCCCGCCCCAACGATCACAACTCTCATTTGGCCACCTCCATCACGCTGCCGTTGCATGAGGCAACGTGAGCTTCAGGAAGCGGTTCCTGCGCGCCCGGAGGTGGAAGCATGCGCGACCAAAGAAGTCGCGGGGCGCACGGAACAATAGAACCCCAGTGTGGTTTGGGTACCGAGAGAACTGCCCCTTCACACTTTCTCAGGTCATGACGTGTCTCGCGTATTAGTTACCGGCGGCTGCGGATTCATCGGCGGCGCACTGACCCGGGACCTCCTCAGCCACGGCTACTCCGTGCGCGTGCTCGACGCCTTCGTTGAACAGGTGCATGGCGAGGGCGGCGACGGCAAAATGGACCTTCTTTCCGACATCGACCTGATCAGGGCCGATATCCGGGACAAGGACGCAGTGCTGCGGGCGCTGAGCGGCATCGACTGCGTCGTGCACCTCGCCGCCGAAGTCGGTGTCGGGCAGTCCATGTACGAGATCGCCCGATACGTTGGCGCTAACGATCTCGGCACCGCGGTGTTGCTCGAGGCGCTGATCGAGCGACCGGTCCGGCGACTCGTCGTCGCCTCCTCGATGAGCATCTACGGTGAGGGCCGCTATGCCGACGAGTGCGGGCGGCCCGTCAAGGCGCCTCGCCGGAGCAGGGATCAGTTGCAGCGGCATGACTGGCAGCTGCGCGGCCCGGACGGGCGCGCGCTGGTTCCCGTCGCGACGGACGAAGAAAAGCCGGCCGACCTTGCCTCCATCTATGCGCTGACCAAGTATGCCCAGGAGCGAGCCGCGCTCATCTTCGCGGAAGCCTATCCGGTTGAGGCGGTGGCGCTGCGTCTCTTCAACGTCTTCGGTCCGGGCCAGGCGCTTTCGAACCCCTATACCGGCGTACTGGCGAACTTCGCATCGCGCATCGCGAACGGCGCTTCGCCCACCGTATTCGAGGACGGCGAGCAGCGGCGAGATTTCGTGCATGTGAAGGACGTGGCACGCGCCTTCCGCTTGGCGCTCGAGAGCACGATCGCCCCGGGACATGCCATCAATGTCGGCAGCGGCCGCTCCTATGCGATCGCGGACGTAGCAACAATGCTTGCCGCCGCGATGGGCAGTGGTGTCGCTGCGGAAGTCACGGGCCGCTTTCGCGCCGGCGACATCAGAAACTGCTTCGCCGATATCGGCAAGGCGCGAGAGCTTCTCGGATTTGCCCCCCAGCACAGGCTTGAGGATTCCCTCGACGAACTCTGCGCCTGGGTCAGCACCCAGGGCGTGCGCGATGGAAATGCCGAGATGCGCCGCCACCTCGAAGCGCGGGGGCTCGTCGCATGAGAAGTCACTCGGCACAACGGCCCGCCCGCGAGAATGCGAGGCCAGCCGCGCGGGGAACGAGAACCGGCCCGATCGCCGTCATCGGCGGCAGCGGCTTCATCGGTTCGAACCTTGCAAAGAGCTACCTCGTGGAGGGCCGCGAGGTGATCGTCGTCGACAATCTCAGCCGTCCGAACGTCGAGCGCAATCTCGACTGGCTCCGCGACATCGGCGGTGCGCGCTTGCATGTGGCAATTGCGGATGTTCGAGACGCGAGTCTCATGCAAGCCGTGCTGAGCGACTGCAGCGCCGTTTTTCACCTCGCCGCACAGACGGCGGTGACGACCAGCCTCGACCGGCCCGCGGAAGACTTCGAGATCAACGGGCGCGGTACGCTGAACGTCCTCGAGGCCGTACGCGCGCTGGGCCGTCGCATCCCCGTCATCTTTGCCAGCACCAACAAGGTCTACGGCGACCTCGCCGACCTCGAGATGCTGGAGACGGAGGACCGCTATCTTCCCGCCGACGAAGCGGTACGCACAACCGGCATCGGCGAATCCCGGCCGCTGGACTTCTGCACGCCCTATGGCTGCTCGAAGGGACTCGCAGATCAGTACGTCCACGACTACGCCAAGTCGTTCGGCCTTGCGACTGCCGTGCTCCGCATGAGCTGCATCTTCGGGCCGAGGCAGTTCGGCACCGAAGACCAGGGATGGCTCGCACACTTTGTCCTGCGCGCACTCGATGGAGAGAACCTCACCATTTACGGCACGGGCAAGCAGGTGCGCGACGTGCTCTTCGTCGACGACGCCGTTGCCGCCTACCGACTCATCCTCAATAGCATCGACTCGCTGAGCGGCGAGGTCTTCAACCTCGGCGGGGGCATCCGCAACGCCGTCAGCCTGCGTCTCGTCGTGGCAGAGATCGACCGCCTGCTCGGCAGACGGATGAAAGTTCGCCACGAGGACTGGCGCAAGGGCGATCAGCTCTACTTTGTCGCCGACACGCGCAAGCTTGAGGACGCGACCGGATGGCGCGCCACGACACGCTGGCAGGATGGCCTCGTCATGCTGACCGAATGGCTCCGCGCCGGCCGGCCCGAAAGACTCGTGCAGGAGAGCCGGCGGAGGAAACCCGCATGATACCCGAGGCGCTGCAGCTTCCCGCCGACATTGCGGCTTCTCCGGCGGGGCGGCTGAATTTCCGTCGCACCCGCCGCGTGCTGATGACGCTCGATGCGGTTGGCGGCGTCTGGCGCTATGCGCTGGACCTCGCTGGCGCACTCAAACCGTGGAACGTCGAGGTGGTGTTCGCCGGCTTCGGGCCGTCGCCCTCGGAGCAGCAAGTCGCCGAGGCCGAGTCCGTCGGCCGCCTGGTGTGGCACGAGGCGCCGCTCGACTGGATGGTCGAGGACGAAAAGCCGCTCGACCGGCTGCCGCGGCTTATCGCCGAAACCGCCGATCGGTTTGGCGTCGATCTCATACAGACCAACCTCCCCTCGCAGGCTTGCGGCCTCACGGTGCCCGTTCCGGTGGTCGCCATGACCCATTCCTGCGTCGTGAGCTGGTTTCGCGCGGTCAGGAACAGCGCGGTGCCGGAGAGCTGGTCCTGGCACATTCGCCGCAACCTCCGCGGCTTCCTCGGCGCCGACGTGGTCGTCGCGCCGTCGCGGGCACATGCCCGCCTGACCCAGGCCTGCTACGGCCTGCCGAGCCAGCCGGTCGTCGTTCACAATGCGTCGGCAAGCCGGACCAGTGTCGGGCGGCGGTTCAACCATGCGCTTGCCGCCGGACGCTGGTGGGACGAGGGCAAGAACGCCGCCGTGCTCGATGCCGCGGCCGCATCGGCCCGGACGCCGATCGAGATGGTGGGCCCGCTCAACGGTCCGCGCGGCCAGTCGAAGGCGCTGCACGGCGCCTGCTACCTGGGGTCGCTCGACAACGGCCGCCTCCGAAACCTGATGGCGAGGCGCACGATCTTCGTGTCGCCGTCGATCTACGAACCCTTCGGCCTCGCGCCGCTCGAGGCGGCGCTTTCGGGTGCAGCTCTGGTGCTTTCCGACATCCCGACCTATCGCGAACTCTGGGACGGGGCAGCGGATTTCGTCGCCCCTTACGATGCGGCAGGCTTCGCCGCCGCAATCGACGGCCTAGCGCAGGACCATCGCCGCCGTCAGCACGTGGCGGCCGCCGCAGGCCGGCGCGCCCGCGATTTCGGCCTCGCCCGGCAGGCGCAAGCGATGCTCGATGTTTACGACGATGCCGTGCGCCGCCGGGCCGGATCGTCGGCGCTGGCGGGCTGATGCGATGCAGTTCGTCTTTTACGTTCACTCGCTGGTCTCCTGCTGGAACCACGGCAATGCGCATTTTCTTCGCGGGGTGATGCGCGAACTGAGCCGGCGCGGCCACGAGGTGCTCGCGATGGAGCCCGAAGACGGCTGGAGCCGCCGCAACCTGATCGAGCAGCAGGGCACCGCAGCGGTGGATCGGTTCGCGCACGATTTTCCAGAGCTTTCTTCCCGGACATACGGCAGCAGCTTCGAGCACGAGAAGGCGGTCTCGGGGGCCGATGCCGTTATCGTTCACGAGTGGACCGATCCTGCCATCGTCGCCGAGTTGGGCCGATTGCGAACGACGGGCGGCGGCTTCACCCTGCTATTTCACGACACCCATCATCGCGCCCTCTCGGCAAGCGAGGAAATCGCGCGCCTCGAGCTCGACGGCTACGACGCCGTCCTCGCGTTTGGCGCGGCACTGCGCGAGCGCTATCGCGATCGCGGCTGGGGCAGGGACGCTTTCGTCTGGCATGAGGCCGCCGACGTTTCGCTCTTCCACCCCATCGAGGACGTCGAGCGGGACGGCGATCTCGTCTGGATCGGCAACTGGGGCGACGGCGAGCGCAGCGAAGAGCTCCGCGCCTTTCTCACAGGACCCGCGCGGGAGCTTGGCCTCAGGGGGCATATCCACGGCGTCCGCTATCCACCCGAGGCGGTCGAGGAGATAAGGGCGGCGGGCCTGAGCTTCGGCGGCTGGGTCGCCAACCAGGACGTGCCGCGCCTTTTTGCATCGCACAGGGTGACGGTTCACATCCCGCGGCGGCCCTACGTCGAAGCGTTGCCGGGCATTCCGACGATTCGCGTGTTCGAGGCGCTGGCCTGCGGCATTCCGCTCGTCTGCGCGCCGTGGCGCGACGAGGAACACCTGTTCCGGCCGGGCGAGGACTACCTCGTCGCCGCGAACGGCGACGCAATGGCGCGAGCCCTTCGTTCGATCCTCAACGATCCGGATCGTTGGAGCGAACTTGCGACCTCCGGCCGCGAAACCATCCTTGCGCGCCATACCTGCGGCCACCGGGTCGACGAGCTGCTCGGCATTCTTGCCCAGGTCGGCTCGCTACGAACCGCCGATGGCGTGCGGGCGCTGGAGTCCGTGCAATGAAGATCGCCTTCTATGGATCGAGCCTCCTCTCCTCGTACTGGAACGGTGCCGCGACCTATTATCGTGGTCTGCTGCGCGCCCTATCGGCTTTGGGCCACGACATCGCGTTCTACGAGCCGGATGTCTACGACCGCTCCCGGCATCGCGACATGGACCCGCCCGAGTGGTGCAAGGTCATCGTCTATCCCGGTACGGTCGACGCGCTCGTATCCGCCGCACGCCAGGCGACAGAGGCCGACGTCGTCGTCAAGGCGAGCGGGGTCGGCTTCGAAGACGAGCGGCTGCTCGCCCTCCTGCGCTCATACGCACGAGCCGATGCGACCACCATCTTCTGGGATGTCGACGCCCCGGCAACGCTCGCGGAACTGGGAGCGAACGCCGACCATCCGCTGAGACGGGCGCTGCCTGCGCTCGATGCCGTGCTCACCTATGGCGGCGGCGACCCCGTGGTGTCCACCTACCGGCGTCTCGGTGCCAATCGCTGCGTTCCCATCTACAACGCGCTCGATCCGGCAACGCATTTCCCGAGTGCGCCCCAACCCCGGTTTGCGGCGATCCTCGGCTTTCTCGGCAACCGCCTGCCCGACCGCGAGGAACGTGTCGAGCGCTTCTTCTTTGATGCCGCGGCGCGAATGCACGATGCCGACTTCCTTCTCGGTGGCTCGGGTTGGGACGCACGTACACTGCCACCGAACGTCCGCTACGTGGGACACGTGGGCACGGCCGATCACAATGCGTTCAACTGCTCGACCCGCGCGGTGCTCAACATCTCGCGCGCCGACATGGCCCGGACTGGCTACTCCCCGGCGACGCGGGTCTTCGAAGCGGCAGGCGCCGGGGCCTGCATCATCACCGATGCGTGGGAAGGCATCGAGCAGTTCCTCGAGCCCGGGAGCGAAGTCCTCGTTGCCCGCGATGGCCGGGAGGTCGCGGAGATTGCCGGAACGCTGACCAGCGAAACCGCCACCGCAATCGGCCGGCAGGCGCGGGAGCGGGTGCTGCGCAATCACACGTACGAGCACCGTGCGGCCGAAGTGGATGAACTGCTCCGGCAACTGCGCGGGCATCGGCGGGAGGCGGCGGCATGAGGATCGTCATCGCCGGGCTCTCGCTTTCCTCGTCATGGGGCAATGGCCATGCAACCACTTATCGCGCCCTGATCGGCGGGATCGCTTCGCTCGGCCACGAGGTTCTGTTCCTCGAGCGCGAGGTGCCCTGGTACAGGAACAATCGCGACCTGATAAATCCGGCTTTCTGCACGCTTGCGTATTACTGCTCGCTCGCGGAACTCGCCCGCTTCCGCAAGGAGATCGTGGAGGCCGACGCCGTGATCATCGGCTCATACGTGCCGCAGGGGGTCAGCGTTATCGACACCGTCTTGCGCTGGCGCGACGGCATCACCGCGTTCTACGACATCGATACCCCGGTCACGCTCGCCAAGCTGCGGCAGGGCGACGAGGAGTACCTGGCGCGGCGGCAGATACCGCGTTTCGATCCCTACCTCTCGTTCGCCGGCGGCCCGACGCTGCGCGCGCTTGAGAAGGTCTGGGGAGCGCGTCGCGCAGTGGCGCTCTATTGCGCCGTCGATCCGCTGCAATACCGGAACACGGGCGCAGCACAGCGGTGGGATCTCGGCTATCTCGGCACCTACAGCGAGGACAGGCAGGAATCGCTCGAGCGGCTGCTGCTCGAGCCGGCGCGGCAGCTGCCGAACCACCGCTTCGTCGTCGCCGGTCCGCAGTATCCGGAAGGTATCGACTGGCCGGCCAACGTCGAGCGCATCGAGCATCTCGCACCGGCGGATCACGCGTCCTTCTATAGCCGACAGCGCTTCACCCTCAACGTAACGCGATCGGTGATGGCGGCCGTCGGCTGGTCGCCGAGCGTGCGGCTGTTCGAGGCTGCTGCCTGCGGCGTACCGATCATCAGCGATGGCTGGGTGGGGCTGCACGACATCCTGCCGCCGGATTCGGTCCTCGTTGCTGCCCGCACCGATGACGTCGTCGGCGTGCTCACCGGAATGGATGCCGGCGAGCGGAAGCGACTGGCTGCACGCGCACACGCAACGGTGCTCACGGGCCATACCGGTCGCGCGCGGGCAATGGAGCTGCTCCGGCATCTGGACCGCGCTCCGGCAACGCCGGACGCTCCGGCAGGGAAAGTCCTGCAGGGAGCACGCGCATGAAACATCCAGCGAAGGCTCCGCTGCGGGAACGTTCCGCGCTCGTCGCCGGCGGCGCGGGGTTTCTCGGCTCGCATCTGTGCGAAGCGCTTCTCGCGAGCGGCGCTCGCGTGATCTGCATGGACAGCCTCACGACGGGGCGGCGCGCAAACCTCGCGAGGCTGCTCGATCATCCCCGGTTCGGGCTCGTCGAGCAGGATGTCATCACACCCATCTCCGTCACCGGAAATATCGACGAGGTCTACAATCTCGCCTGCGCCGCCTCGCCGCCGCACTACCAGGCCGACCCCATCCACACGCTGCTGACGAGCGTCGACGGGACGATGAACCTGCTCAGACTGGCCGAAAGGAGCGGGGCGCGGTTTCTCCAGGCCTCGACCAGCGAAGTCTACGGCGATCCGCGCGAACACCCGCAGCGCGAGAGTTACTGGGGCCACGTCAATCCGACCGGCCCCCGCGCCTGTTACGACGAGGGAAAGCGGGCCGCCGAAGCACTCTGCTTCGACATGCTGCGGGCCGGCCGCACCGACGTGCGGGTGGTCCGCATCTTCAACACCTATGGTCCACGCATGCGGCCCGACGACGGCCGCATCGTCTCCAACCTCATCGTCCAGGCGCTGAGCGGCAGGCCGCTGACGATCTACGGCTCGGGCGAGCAGACGCGGTCGTTCTGCTATGTCTCCGACCTCATCGATGGCCTGCTGGCGGCGATGCGCGTCGAGCCCAATCCCGGCGGGCCGATCAACCTGGGGAACCCCGCCGAGTATAGCGTCGGCCGGCTCGCCGGATTGGTGCAGTCCGCGGTGCCCGGCAGCGGACCCTTGGTGCATTTGCCGCTCCCCGCCGACGATCCGCAGCGGCGGCGTCCGGACATCAGCCGCGCCGCGCGCCTGCTCGGCTGGCGACCGCGTGTGCCGCTGGCGACAAGCCTGCCGCTTACCATCGACTGGTTCGCGCGGGAACTCGGTGTTCCTGGGCGACGGGAGACCGCGAGGGACGCCGCGGTCGCTCCGCTGGGCACGGCCCTCGGAGCCTGACGATGGAACCCGCTCGCCGGCCGCGCTCGATCGAGGAGGAGATCCGCGCCCTCGACCCGTGGTTCCACAACCTCAGGATCGACGGTATCGAAACCGCGCCCGACCACTTTCTCGGCGACTATCCCACGTTCAAGTGGGAACGGTTCAAACAGGTGGTGCCGGAGGACCTCGCGGGCGCGACCGTGCTCGACGTCGGCTGCAATGCAGGCTTTTACGCATTCGAGATGAAAAAGCGCGGCGCCGACCGGGTGGTCGCCGTCGATACCGACCCGCGCTACCTGCGACAGGCGCGCTTCGCATCCGAGCGGCTGGGCCTGCCGATCGAGCTTTACGAGATGTCGGTTTACGACGTACCGCAGCTGGGCATGAAGTTCGACCTCGTGATCTTCATGGGTGTCCTCTATCACCTGCGCCACCCGCTGCTGGCGCTTGACCTGCTGCGCGAGCACGCGGTCGGCGACCTCATGCTGTTTCAGTGCATGCAGCGGGGAAGCAACGAAGCGCCGGAGATTGCGGAGAACTTCGACTTCGACGACTGGGCCCCGTTCGACGATCCGCGATTCCCCGCCCTCTATTTCATCGAGCAGAGCTATGCCGGCGACCCGACCAACTGGTTCATCCCGAACAAGGCGGCCGCCGAGGCGCTCCTCAGGAGCGCGCGCTTCATTATCCTCGAGAACCCCGAACGCGAGGTCTATCTCTGCGGGCTAGCCTAGCTTCACCTAGACCCAGCGGAAGACGAAGAAGGCCCAGACGAGCGCGATGCCGAGCGGCGCCCAGAGCGGTGTGCCGAAGAGGCCAAGCCAGCCGAGAAAAATGAAGGCGGAGCCGAGCAGCGTGATGAACAGCCTGTCCCCGCGGGTTGTATCGATGCCGAAGACGCCGCGGCGCGGTGCGCCGCCGGGCGAGAAATATTCCCACACGCCCATGCCGGCGATGGCGAGGCCGATGAAGATGAAGAATGCCGCTGTCGGCCAGGTCCAGGCCATCCAGCTCAGGCCGAAATCGCCGCCCATCTACACTCTCCCAAGGGCAAAGCCGCGCGCGATGTAGTTGCGCACGAAGTAGATGACGATGGCGCCGGGGATCAGCGTCAGCGAGCCCGCCGCCGCGAGCAGCCCGAGCTCGTAACCCGACGAGCTCGCCGTGCGAGTCATCGTTGCCGCGATCGGCTTCGCCGCGACAGCCGTCAGCGTCTTGGCGAGCAGCAGCTCGACCCAGGAGAACATGAAGCAGAAGAAGGCGGCGACGCCGATGCCCGCAGCGATCGTCGGCAGGAAGATCTTGATGAAGAACTTCCAGAACGGATAGCCGTCGACATAGGCCGTTTCATCGAGCTCCTTCGGCACCGAGGACATGAACCCCTCGAGAATCCACACCGCAAGCGGAATGTTGAAGAGCGTATGGGCGAGCGCCACGGCGATGTGCGTATCGAACAACCCGACGGCCGAATAGAGTTGCAGGAAGGGCAGCGCGAAGACCGCGGGCGGCGCCATGCGGTTGGTCAGCAGCCAGAAGAAGAGATGCTTGTCGCCGAGGAACCGGTAGCGTGAGAAGGCGTAGGCGGCCGGGAGTGCCGCAAGCAGCGAGATCACCGTGTTCAGCGACACGTAGATGATCGAGTTGATGTAACCGTCGCGCCAGACGCGATCGGTGAAGATCTCGGTGTAGTTCGCGAGCGTGAATTGCTGCGGCCACAGCGTGAAGCCGCCGAGAATTTCGTTCGTCGACTTGAACGACATCGAGAGCAGCCAGTAGATGGGCACGAGGAGGAACACGATGTAGAGCGCGGGGACGATCCAGCGCAGCCGCGGGCGGCCGCCGCCGCGCTTTTCGGCAGCACGGATCGCCGGCATGTCGGCGATGGCCACTGTCGTCGTATCGGTGCCCATCACGTCGCCTCGTTCCGCGTCATCAGGGTATAGAAAATCCAGCTCACGACGAGCACGATCAGGAAGTAGATGATCGAAGTGGCCGCTGCGGGACCGAGATCGAACTGACCGAGCGCGGTCTTGACGAGATCGATCGAGAGCAGCGTCGTCGAGTTGCCGGGCCCGCCGCCGGTGAGCACCGAGATCTCGGTGTAGATCATGAACGAGTCCATGAAGCGCAGCAGGATGGCAATGGTCAGCACGCGCTTCATCTTGGGCAGCTGGATATAGCGGAACACCGCCCATGGCTTCGCGCCATCGATCTTTGCGGCCTGGTAATAGGCATCGGGGATCGAAACGAGCCCGGCATAGGCGAGGAGCACGACGAGCGAGGTCCAGTGCCACACGTCCATGGCGATCATGGTCATCCAGGCCGAGACCGGCTGGCGCGTGTAGTTGTAGTCGAGACCGAGCGCATTGAGCGTGTGGCCGAGCAGGCCGATGTCGGGCAGCGCCATGATGTTCCACATCGCGCCGACGACGTTCCACGGGATGAGAAGCGGCAGCGCCATGAGGACGAGGCAGACCGAGACCCACGGGCCGCGGCGCGGCATGGCAAGGGCAATGGCGACGCCGAGCGGCACCTCGATGAGGAGAATGATGCCGGTGAACAGGAGCTGGCGCATGAGCGCGCCATGGAAGCGCGGGTCACGCAGCACCTGCTCGAACCAGGTGACGCCCGACCAGAAGAAGGTGTTGTCGCCGAACGTCTCCTGGACGGAGTAGTTGACGACCGTCATCAGCGGGATGATCGCGTTGAAGGCGACCAGCACCACAACCGGGATGACGAGGAACCAGGCGCGGTTGTCGGCGATCTTGTTCATGACGCCGCCACCCCCGCGAGCCAGCCGTCGCGATAGAGCCGCGTCTGAATCGGGTCGAAGACGAGGTGCGTCGTCCCGGACGGAAGGGCCGCGCCCTCGTCGACCAGCACCCTGATGCGGAAGCCCGCCGCCTGCGTGTCGACGATGCGGTATCGGCCCGCGTCGGCAACGCCCGTCACCGTTGCTGGAATGCCATCGCTGCCGAAGCTCACGAATTCGGGGCGGACGCCGATCTCGAGGCGCCCCTCGGCGCGCGCAACCGGATTGGCGACCGTCACGGCGTTCCCGGCAAAGACCGCCTTGCCGTTGTCGAGAGCGGCCGGCAGCACGTTCATGCCGGGCGAACCGATGAAATGGCCTACGAACGTATGCTGGGGGCGCTCGAAGAGTTCGACCGGAGTGCCGATCTGAACGACCTCGCCCGCGTTCATCACCACGACCTGATCGGCAAAGGTCAGTGCCTCGGTCTGGTCGTGGGTCACGTAGATCATCGTCGTGCGCACCCGCTGGTGCAGCTCGCGCAGCTTCGAACGCAGCACCCACTTGAGGTGCGGGTCGATCACGGTCAGCGGCTCGTCGAACATCACGAGGTTGACGTCGGGGCGGACGAGCCCCCGCGCGAGCGAGATCTTCTGCTTGCCGTCGGCGGTAAGGCCGGCGGCGCGCTGCCTGAGCATCGGGGTGAGCTCGGTCATCTCCGCGATCTCGGCGACGCGCGGCGCGATCGCGCTTTCCGCCATGCCCCGGTTGCGCAGCGGAAAGGCGATGTTGTCGTAGACCGTCATGGTGTCGTAGACGACCGGGAACTGAAACACCTGCGCAAGGTTGCGCGTTTCCGGCGAGAGATCGGTCACGTCGCGATCGTCGAAGTAGATGCGGCCTTCGGTCGGGTGCAGCAGTCCCGACATGATATTGAGGAGCGTGGTCTTGCCGCAGCCGGAGGGGCCGAGGAGCGCAAAGGCGCCGCCGTCCGCCCAGTCGAGCGTCATCTTCTTGACGGCCCATTCCACGTTTCCGCGCGAGGGATCGAAGTAGGTATGCGCGAGGTCCTTCAGCGTTACGCGCGCCATTACTCGCCTCCCCTGACCCGCCGGCCGTCCTCGGCGAACAGCATGGCCTCATTGAAGTCGGCATGGAAGGTGGCGACGGCATCGACCGGCAGCCGGTGGACGCCGTGCGACTGGCTGACCCAGGTCGCGCCGGGCATCTCGAAATGAATGACGCTTTCGGACCCGGAGATTTCGGCGACGAGAACCTGGCCACCGATCGGCACGTCGGTTTGACGGCGCTGCCTCACGGTGACGTTGTGCGGCCGAAGGGCGAATATGTAGCGGCCGTCGGGCGCGCCGGCGAGACCGGGAGGGACGGGCCAGGTGTCGCCGCCCGGCACGGTCAGCGTGCTTGCGGCCTTCTCGACGGGCATGGTGTTGATCGGCGGCTCGGAGAAGGTCTTGGCCGCGCTCAGGTTGTCCGGGTCGCGATAGACGCGGCCCGTTTCCCCGAACTGCGTCACGGCGCCTTTCTCCAGCGCCGCGGTATGGCCGCCGAGCAGCAGCGCCTCGGTGGGTTCGGTCGTCGCATAGACGACGGTCGCATGCCGGTCGGCGAGAAGCTTCGGCAATTCGTCGCGCAGCTCTTCGCGCAGCTTGAAATCGAGATTGGCGAGCGGCTCGTCGAGGAGCACGAGATCGGCATCCTTGACGAGCGCGCGGGCGAGCGCGGTGCGCTGCTGCTGTCCGCCCGAAAGTTCGGAAGGGCGGCGCCCGAGCATAGGCGTCAAGCGAAGGAGATCGGCGACCTCGCCCACGCGCTTCCTGACCGCCGCGTCAGCGACGCCGGCGACGCGGAGCGGCGAGGCGATGTTCTCGTAGACCGTGAAATTGGGGTAATTGATGAACTGCTGGTAGACCATCGAGACGTTGCGCTTCTGCACCGCCACGCCGGTCACGTCCTTGCCGCGGAACCAGACTGCGCCGTCGGACGGGCGCTGCAGGCCGGCCATCAGCTGCATCAGGGTCGTCTTTCCGGCGAGGGTCGTCCCGAGGAGGATGTTGAAGCCCTCATCGGTGAGGGTCAGATCGGTCGGGTAAATATGCGTCTCGCTGCCGGCGAGCTTGCTGACATTGCGTAGTTCTAACGACATGCGTTGTTCGCCCGGGGCCGAGGGACTTCACGGCCCCGGAGCATAGCACGCTCCGGGGCCGCCATCCTTGGGAGGATTTTACTGGTTCTCGGTCCAGCGCTTGACCAGTTCGTCGTAGGCGATGGTCATGCCCGGCTCGTCCTCGTTCTCGAGCGCGGCGGCCGGTCCATCCTCGCGGCCGAGCCACTCGGCGGGATCGACTTCGGGATTGAGACGCGGACCGCAGCCGCCATAAGTGTTGTTGGCTTCGTCTGCCGCCTGCATGCGGGCCATGGTGTCGTCCATCTCCCGGGCGAGCCGATCCATGGCTTCCTGGGCCGTGAAGGCGCCGGAGTTCACGTCACCGATCTGCTGCCACCAGATCTGGGCGAGCTTCGGATAGTCGGGAACGTTGACGCCGGTCGGCGACCAGTTGACACGATCGGGCGAGCGGTAGAACTCGACCCAGCCACCAAGGCGCGGTGCGCGTTCGGTGAAGGACTCGTGCCGGATGTCGCTGTCGCGGACGATGGTCAGGCCGGTATGCGCCTTCTTGAGCGACACCGTCTTGCTCACCGTGAACTGGGCATAGAGCCAGGCGGCGGCCATGCGGTCGGCGGGCGTCGACTTGAACAGCGTCCACGAACCCACGTCCTGGTAGCCGAGCTTCATGCCGTCCTTCCAGTACGGGCCGTGCGGCGAGGGCGCCATCTTCCAGAGCGGCATCCCCTCGTCATCGACGGTGTTGTTGCCCTCCGACTTCGGCTTCACCATGTCGGCGAGAAACGCCGTGTACCAGAAGATCTGCTGGGCGACATTGCCCTGGGCGAGCGCCGGCAGCGCCTGGTAGAAGTCGTAGTCCGCGGCGCCGG
>CAYRNE010000009.1:0-19404 GCA_964425245.1 uncultured Devosia sp. | reverse complement strand
TCGGGCCCGTCTATGGCTCGCAGTGGCGCAGCTGGCCCGACGGGCGGGGCGGGGCCATCGACCAGATCGCCGACGTCATTGACTCGATCCGGACACGGCCAGATTCGCGCCGGCACATCGTCACCGCCTGGAATCCGGCCGAAGTCGAGGACATGGCGCTGCCCCCATGCCACTGCCTGTTCCAGTTTTACGTGGCGAACGGCCGGCTCAGCCTGCAGCTCTACCAGCGTTCGGCCGACATCTTCCTCGGCGTGCCGTTCAACATCGCCTCCTACGCGCTGCTGCTGCAGATGGTGGCGCAGGTCACCGACCTCGAACCGGGAGAGTTCGTCCACACGTTCGGCGACCTCCACCTCTACGCCAATCACGTCGGGCAGGCCGAGGAGCAGCTGAGGCGCGAGCCGCGCCCGCTCCCGCGGATGACCCTCAACCCGGACCGCACCTCGCTGTTCGATTTCGAGTACGAGGATTTCCTGCTGACCGGCTATGACCCGCATCCGCACATCAAGGCGCAGGTCGCCGTATAGCCGCGCGGGATTCGCCTAAAATGCCGCGGCTTTAATGTTAACGGCTGCTTTCGATTTCCCCGCGCCGACGCCGCATTACACTGTGCGGACCTGACCTTGTCCACGCGGCAACCATCATGCGGCACACCGATATCCTTATCGTTGGCGGCGGCCTTGCCGGTTCGCTGGCGGCGGCCATGCTGGGACGGCGGGGCATTCCTGGCCTCGTCGTCGATCCGCACGGCACCTATCCGCCCGAGTTGCGCTGCGAGAAGCTCGACGCCGGACAGATCGCCATTCTCGAGCGGACCGGTCTTGCCGGGACCGTACTGCCGGCGAGTATGCCTGCCGAAGAGCTCTGGGTGGTCCGCATGGACCGGCTGGTCGACAAGAAGCCTGGATTGCAGCGGGGTGTCCGATACGACGACATGGTCAATCGGCTTCGCGGGGCCATCGCCGGTCCCGCCGAACTGGTTCGCGGCAAGGTGGCGGCGATTGAGCCGAGCGCCGAGCGGCAGTTGATCCGGCTGGCTTCTGGCGAGGAAATCTCGGCACGGCTCGTCGTGGTCGCCAATGGGCTCAACCTCTCGCTACGCGAGAGCCTGGGCCTGGTCCGGCGCGTGCTGTCGCCAACCCACAGCGTGACCGTTGGCTTCGACGTACGGCCGGCCGGCGGAGGGCCTTTCAGGTTCCCGGCGCTCACCTACTACGCAGCGCGTCCCGCCGATCGCTGGGCGTACCTGACGCTCTTTCCCGTCCCCGGCGCGATGCGGGCGAACCTCATTGTCTATCGGGATATGACCGACCCGTGGCTGGCCCGGGTCCGGCGCACGCCGCGGGAGGCCATGCTGGAACTCATGCCGCGGCTCGAGGAGATTGCCGGTCCCATCGACGTCGCGGGCGAGGTCTGGGTGCGTCCGGCCGATCTCTATCAGACCGAGGACGTGCATCGGCCTGGTATCGTGCTGGCTGGAGATGCGTTCGCAACGTCCTGCCCCGGTGCCGGGACGGGTACGGGCAAGGTGTTCACGGACGTGGAGCGGCTCTGCAACCGGTACATCCCCGAGTGGCTCGCGACGCCGGGAATGGCGGCCGGAAAGATCGCGGCCTTCTACGCCGATCCCGAAAAGCAGGCCTATGACGCCTTCTCGCGCGCGGCCGCCTTCGGCCTCAAGTCCGCGTCGACGAGCCGCTCGCCGAGGTGGGCGGCGATCCGCTGGGGCAAGTTCGCCTCGCGGGCGTTCCTTGGCCACGTCCGCCAGGCCCGCGCGGCACTCCGCCGCCCTGCTGTCCAGGTGCCGGCGAGCATCCAGCCGGGGCACTGACTCCCGGCAGCCGCCCGTTCCCATTTTCGTCGAGTTTGGCTACGGATGAGCTGCGGCGCATCCGGAGGCGAACATGCGATTCCTGTGCCTGACTGCATTGGTTCTTACACTCCTCCCGGTTGCCGCCGCCGCCAACGACACAATGGCGGCGCTCGGCACCGGAGGCCTCGTCTTCGTGAAGACGGACGACGTCCGCATGGTCAGGGAAGACCTTTACGTGTCGCCGGAGGCAATCCGCGTGACCTACGTCTTCCGCAACGACGGGGAGGAGGACGTGACCTCGCTGGTCGCCTTTCCCATGCCGGACATTACCGGCAGCCCGGACTTCATGGTCGCCCTGCCGACGAGCGATCCCGAGAACATCTTCGGGTTCGAAACGCGGGTGAACGGCGAGGCGGTCGAGGCGAGGCTCCACCAATACGCCTTCGCGCACAACATCGAATACACCGGCTTGCTCACCGGCCTCGGTCTTCCGCTGGCTCCGCAGGCACAGGAAACGATCGAGGCACTTGGTGCGCTCCCCGAATCCGAAAAGGAGCGCCTGCTCGCGCTCGGTCTGGTCATCCCCTACGAATACGACGGCGGCCAGGGATGGGTGAAGGAGTACTTCCCGGCATGGACGCTGAAATCGACCTATAGCTGGGAGGCCGAGTTCCCGGCCGGCAGCGACGTCACCGTGGAACACAGCTACCGGCCTTCGGTCGGCGGCACGGTTGCCGTCACGTTTCTCGCCGAGTCCTCGGACGGCAACGATCCTGCACAGCACTACCGCCAGAAGTACTGTACGGACGAGAGCTTCGTGCGCGCGGTGCGCAACACGCTTCCCAACCCCGAGGACCCTTACGGCGCGCCGTTCACCGAAAGCTGGATTTCATACGTCTGGTCCACCGGCGCGAACTGGAGCGGTCCGGTCGGCCGGTTTCACCTGACGATCGACAAGGGCCGCCCCGAGAACCTCGTTTCGTTCTGCTGGGACGGCGACGTGACCAAGACCTCGCCAACGACATTCGAGATGGAGGCCGAGGACTGGTGGCCTCCCTGGAACCGGGAGCTCGAAATCCTGATCCTCGACCGCAACGACGGCTGATTGCGCACGATGCCGCTGAGCATTCGCAGCGCAGGGCGCGACGATGCCGCGCTCATCGTCAAGTTCGTCGCCGATCTCGCGGCCTACGAGAAGCTGAGTCACGAAGCGAAGGCCACCGAGGCCGACATCGTTCGCGACCTCTTCGGCCCGCATCCGCGCGTCTTCTGCGAGGTTGCGGAATGGGACCGCGAGCCGGTCGGCTTCGCTCTGTGGTTCTACACCTATTCGACCTTCCAGGGCCGGCACGGCATCTGGCTCGAGGATCTGTTTGTCGAACCGGCCGCCCGCGGCCGCGGAATCGGCAAGGCATTGCTCGTCGACTTGGCGCAGCGCTGCGTGCGCGAGGGTCTCGGGCGCCTCGAATGGTGGGTGCTCGACTGGAACCAGCCCTCGATAGACTTCTACCTGTCCCAGGGCGGCGTGTTGCAGGACGAATGGACCAAGGTGCGCGTCGACGGCGATGCACTGGTCCGGCTGGGCACGCCATGACCGTTCCGGTCGCGATCATCGCTGCGGTCGCGAGGAACGGCGTGATCGGTTCCGGGAATGCACTCCCGTGGCGGCTTCCCTCGGACTTCGCCTTCTTCAGGCGCACGACCATGGGGAAACCGCTGATCATGGGGCGCCGAACCTTCGAGAGCATCGGCAAACCGCTGCCCGGCCGCACCAACCTGGTCGTGACGCGGCAGCCGGATTATCGGCCGGAGGGCGTTCTGACGTTCGACAATCTGACGGCGGCCCTTGAGCATGCCCAGTCCGTCGCCCGAGCGGACGGCGCCCCCGAGGTGATGATCGGCGGTGGCGCCGAGATCTACCGGCAGGCCATGCCGCTCGCGGACCGGCTCTACATCACGCATGTGGACGCTGCGCCGTCGGGGGATTCCGTTTTTCCGGCTATCGGCGACGAATGGCGCGTCGTCGGGGAACCTGATATCGCTCCCGGACCGCGGGACAGCGCGGGGTTTGCCGTAAAGATATACGAACGGCGAAAGCCGGGCGCACGTTGATCGCCCGTTGTGCCTTGCCTATATAGGGCGGCAATTCTTCACACGTGAAAGGTCGGCAATGCCTTGGGACAATAATACGGGGGGAGGGGGCCGATCCGGCGGCGGCGGTCCCTGGGGCCAGGCGCCGGGCGGCGGCAGCCCCCGCAGAGGAGGCGGAAGCACCCCAAGTCTCGAGGAAATCCTTGCCCGCGGGCGCGATCGGTTCCAGGGTGGCATTCCCGGGGGGCGCTGGGCGATCCTCGGCGTCGTCGTCGCGCTCGGCGTGTTCTGGCTGCTCAACGCCATCTACACGATCGATCCCCAGCAGGTCGGGGTTAAATTTCGCTTCGGCGAGCCGATAGAGCTCAGCAATCCCGGCCTTCACTTCCACCTGTGGCCGGTCGAGAGCGTCGAGCGGGTGACCATCACCGAGAACCAGACCTCCATCGGCGCCATCGCGTCGGGACGGAACAACAACGACGATGGCCTGATGCTCTCGGGCGACCAGAACATCGTCGATGTGCGGTTCTCCGTGCTTTGGTCGGTGAGCGAGCCGATCAACTATCTGATCAACGTGCGCGATCCCGAAGGCATGGTGCGCAGCGTCGGCGAGAGCGCGATGCGCGAAGTCGTCGGCCGCCGCCCTGCACAAGACATCTTCCGCGACGACCGGGCCGGCATCCAGGTTGAAGTCCAGGAGATCACGCAGAGTATTCTCGACAGCTACGGCGTCGGGGTCCGGGTATCGCAGGTCGCGATCGAGAATGCGGCACCGCCGCCTGAGGTGGCGGACGCCTTCGACGAGGTGCAGCGGGCCGAGCAGGACGAGGACCGCTTCCAGGAGGAGGCGCGCCAGTACGCCAACACGCTGCTCGGCGATGCCCGTGGTCAGGCCGCTCAGATCCGCGAGGATGCTGCCGCCTACAAGAACCGGGTGGTGCAGGAGGCCGAAGGCGAGGCGGCCCGCTTTGTCTCGGTTTACGATGAATATGCCAAGGCCCCCGAGGTGACCCGTCAGCGTCTCTTCCTCGAAACGATGGAAGAGGTTCTCGGTGGCTCGGAGAAGGTGATCATCGAGCAGGGCTCGAGCGGATCGGGTGTTATTCCCTACCTGCCGCTGCCCGCGCTGCGCGGCGGTGCCGCCGCCACGACGAACGAGGCCCGGTAGCCATGAACAGACTCGTCATCCTTGCCGTCCTTCTCGTCGGCGTCCTCTATGTCGTCTTTTCGTCCATCTACGTGGTGAACGAGCGCGAGCAGGCGATCGTCATGCGCTTCGGCCAGATCACGGACGTGAGGACGGATCCCGGGCTCTATTTCAAGGTCCCCACCAACATCGTCGATTCCGTGCTGATCATCGAGGACCGGCTGCTGCGGTACGATATCGCCAACATGACGCTGCAGGTTTCCGGGGGCAAGTTCTACGAAGTCGACGCCTTCCTGACCTACCGCATCTCGAATCCGAGGCTGTTCCGCGAGCGTGCGCTGGGCGATCTCAGGATTGCCGAGGACCGCATCGCCACCCGCTTCGACGCCGCGCTGCGCCAGGTCTACGGCCTCCGCGAGTTCAATGCGGCGCTTTCCGAGGAGCGGCCGCAGATGATGCGCGAGGCGCGCGACCTGATTCGCCCCGATCTCGCCGATCTCGGGATCGACGTCATCGACGTCCGAATCCTGCGCACCGATCTCACTGAACAGGTTTCCGCGCAGACGTACGACCGCATGAAGGCAGAGCGGCTGGCAGAAGCGGCGCTGCTGCGTGCCCGCGGCCAGGAAGCCGCTCAGTCGCTTCGTGCGGTCGCCGACCGCCAGGCCGTCGAGATCATTGCGGCGGCACGGCGCGATGCCGAAGTCCTGCGCGGCGAGGGCGATGCGCAGCGTTCCGCGATCTATGCCGATGCCTTCAACCGGGATCAGGAGTTCTTCAAGTTCTACCGCTCGATGCAGTCCTACCGGACCGCGCTCGGGGCCAGCGGGACGACCATGGTGCTGTCGCCGGAGTCGGATTTCTTCGAGTACTTCGGTGATTTGGCGGCCGGCGGCGTGGTCACGCCTGCTCCCGTCAGCCCGGATTCCGCAGCGGGAGCGACGGAGGCGACGACCGGGGACGGGGCCGAGGCCTCGCCGGCAGGCGGGGTCGTTCCGGAGGTGCCGGACGAAGCGGGCCAGGCTGACTCAGGCGGGCAGTGACGGAGTTTTTCTCCGCACTGGCCCTGGCCATCGTCATCGAGGGCGTGATCTACGCCGCCTTCCCTGAGCAGATGAAGCGCGCGCTCGCCACGATTCAGACGCTTCCGGCATCAACAATACGTGCTGTAGCCCTGGCTTGCGCCGCCGCCGGACTTGTTCTTCTGTGGTTCATTCGCGGCTAGCTGAGGGTGAGCCGACGGGTGGAGGGGTGATCATGGGTCTTGGCGCCAAATCGCTGTGCGCCGCGGCTTTCGCGGCGGTAATGGTGGCGGGACCGCTGCTCGGGCCGGCGCTGGCGCGCGGGCCCGAATCGGTGGCGGAACTGGCGGCGGAGCTTTCTCCAGCGGTGGTCAACATCGGAACCTCGCGGCGCATAGCCGGCGGGGGCGGGATGCCGTTCCCCGAGTTCCCCGAAGGCTCGCCGCTGCGCGAGATGTTCGACGACCTCAATCCGAACCAGGGCCAGGGGCAGGAACGCATGCGGGAGGCACGGAGCCTCGGTTCCGGCTTCATCATTTCCCCCGACGGCTTCATCGTCACGAACAACCACGTGATCGACGGTGCGGACGAGATCGAAGTCTATCTGACCGACGGCCGGCGGCTGCCGGCAAACCTCGTGGGCAGCGACGACAAGACCGATCTTGCCGTCCTCAAGGTCGAGACCGAAAGCGATCTCCCTTACGTCGAGTTCGGGGACAGCGACACCGCGGTCGTCGGAAACTGGGTCATGGCGATCGGCAATCCCTTCGGACTCGGCGGGTCCGTGACGCTCGGCATCGTCTCGGCCCGCAACCGCGACATTCAGTCCGGTCCCTACGATCAGTTCATCCAGACCGACGCCTCGATCAATCAGGGCAATTCGGGCGGCCCCCTGTTCGACATGGACGGCAAGGTCATCGGCATCAATACCGCCATCATCGCCCGTGGCGGTTCGTCGCTCGGCATCGGCTTCGCGGTGCCGGGGAACCTCGCGAAACCGGTTATCGACCAGCTCGCCGAGTTCGGCGAGACGCGCCGCGGCTGGCTCGGCGTCGGCATTCAGGAGGTCACCGAAGACATCGCCGCGAGTCTCGGCCGGCCGAACACCGCCGGTGCGCTCGTCATCGACATTACGCCGGGTGGACCTTCGGACGGGATGATCGTCGAGGGCGACATCATCATCGAGTTCGACGGCAAGCCGATCGAGCGCATGCGCGATCTGCCGCGTGTCGTCGCCGAAACGGCAGTGGGCAAGGCCGTGCCCGTGACCCTGTTGCGCGAAGGCGCCGAGCAGGTCGTCGAGATCACCCTGGGCCGCCTCGAGGTCGGCGAACAGATCATCGCCGGGCTCGAGCAGCAGGCGCTGGAGCCGGTGCCCGGGCCGGAGGAAGCGCTCAGCGAAGCTCCGGGGCTCGATGAGCTGCTCGGATTCGAAGTCGGCCCGCTCGACGATGACAGCCGGGCACAGTTTGCGATCGCCGACGGCGTCGAAGGCGTCCTCGTCACCACCGTGACAGACGGCAGCGATGCCTACGACAAAGGCTTCCTGCCGGGTCTCGTCATCCTCGAGGTGAACCAGAAGAAGGTCGCCAGCGTCGACGAACTTGCCGAGCTCGTCGGCGATGCCAGGGAGGCCGGGCGGCCGGCAGTGCTGTTCAAGGTGACCGACCCGGCGGGGACGAGCCGGTTCGTTGCGGTAAAGCTGGGTTAGCGATCCGGTAGAGAACGTGCGGGCGGAGCGGGTGACCCTCCGCAATCCTCGGGTGCGGGAAGTCGGCGCTTCGGTCTCGAACCATCCCGATTTTCTCCATCACGCGCTGGCTTGGCCGGTTGCGCTCGGCCGTGAAAGCGACGATCTCGTCGAGACCGACTGACCAGGCATGGTCGAGCCAGGCAAGCGCGCCTTCCGGGGCAAGGCCCTGTCCCCAGAACCGCTCCGCCAGGACCCAGCCGATCTCGACCCGGGGGCTGTCGGGAATGGCATCGCGCACGTCGTCCGGGATGACGCCTATCCCCAACAGGCCCACGAAGTCGTCGTTCTGCCTCAGCCGGGCCGAGCCGAAGTGGAACCCGTTCTGACGCGCCTTCTCGAGCGCGGCATCGAAATCGCGGCTCACCTGCTCGCGGCCGGGAACGGCGGGAAAGTAACGACGCACCCTGGGGTCGCCCTGCAAGGCGATCAGCGACTCACGATCGCGCTCCTCCCATGGCCTCAGCACGAGCCGTTCCGTTTCGAGCTTCATCGGACGAACTGGTCCTCGGCATAACCCTGCAGGTAAAGCAGCGCGGTCAGGTCGCCGTGATCGATTCGCGCGTGCGCCTCTGCGGCGACGACCGGCTTGGCGTGAAGCGCGACGCCCAGCCCGGCCGCGCGGATCATGTCCAGATCGTTGGCGCCATCGCCCACCGCGATCGTCGCGGCGATGGGGATATCGCGCTCGCGCGATAGCGTCATCAGGCGGGCGAGTTTCATTTCCTTGCCGACGATCGGCTTGGCCACGGTGCCGGTCAGCCGGTCGTTCTCGAATTCGAGTACGTTGGCCGTGGCCTCGTCGAAGCCGAGCCGCCTCGCGACGTGGTCGGTGAACAGGGTAAAGCCGCCCGAGACCAGCGAGGTATATGCGCCGAACGCCTTCATCGTCTGGACCAGCGTGCGGCTGCCCGGCGCCAGGGTGATCCGCTCTCGCCGGATTTCCTCGATGACCTTGCGTTCGAGCCCCGCAATGAGGCCGACGCGCGTCTCGAGCGCCGCCTCGAAATCGAGCTCGCCGCGCATCGCGCGGTCGGTGATCTCGGCGACCTTGTCCTTGATGCCGAGCGCATCGGCCAGCTCGTCGATGCATTCCTGGTCGATCATGGTCGAATCCATGTCGGCGACCAGCAGGCGCTTGCGGCGGTTGGCGATCGGCACCAGCGCAACGTCGATGGGGTGCTGCGCGAGGTGACTGCGGGCAATGGCTACGGGATCGCCTGCCGCCGGCCGGACGATCTCGCACGCGATGCCGGGGCTCAGCCAGTTGATCTCGCCATGCGTGTCGTGCTGGATCGCCGCAACGAGCTTTGCATCGAGCGCCGGGTCGGCGGGGTTCGCGATGAGGCAAAGCACCGACATGGAGACGTCCGGTTGTATGGGTAGTGCGCCCTACAAAAGAGCGGTGTTGATAGCGGGTCCGACTGCCAGCGGCAAGTCGGCCCTGGCCCTCGAAAAGGCCCGGACGATCGGGGCCGTGATCGTCAACGCGGACGCCATGCAGGTCTATGGCGTCCTTCGCGTTCTGACCGCGCGTCCCTCGGAAGAGGAGATGGCGGGCGTGGAGCACAGGCTCTTCGGCACAGTACCGCCGTCGGTCCGCTTCTCGACGGGCGATTGGCTTCGGGCGGTCGCGGCGCTGCTGCCCGAGCTCGGCGACCGGGTGCCTGTTTTCGTCGGTGGTACAGGGCTTTACTTCGATGCGCTGACAAACGGATTCGCCGACGTGCCCGACGTTCCGGACGATGCCGTTCGCAACGCCGAAGCGGAACTGGCGGGGCTCGACCGTGAGGGCCGGTGGCGGCTGATCCGGGAGCGCGATCCCGAGACGGCGGCGCTGCTCCGCGCCCCGGACCCGCAGCGCGTGGCCCGCGCGCTCGCCGTGCTCGAGGCCACGGGCCGCACGCTCGCGAGCTACCAGCGGGAGACCCGGACGGGATTGCTCGACGGCTACGAACTCGAGCGGCTGGTCCTCAACCCGCCGCGCGACGCGCTTCGCCGGCGGATCGCCGAGCGCTTCGAGACGATGTTCGAGCGGGGCGCCGTCGAGGAGGTGAAAGCGCTTCAATCGATGAAGCTGGATCCCGGATTGCCCGCGATGAAGGCGATCGGCGTCCGCGAGATCACGGACTGGCTGGAGGGCCGCCTGACGCGCGAGGAAGCCGTCCGTCGCGCCACGACCGCAACGCACCAATATGCCAAGCGGCAGCGTACCTGGTTCCGCAACAGAATGGCGAGCTGGACCTGGATCGATCCATTCGCCGCCGCTTGACGTCCGGCCCTCGTGCTGCACAGTCGAAGAGCCATGAAGATATGCCTCGCGCCGCTCCTGTTTCTGCTGTTGACCGTTCCCGGCCTCGCGCAGGTGACGGCGACCCCGGACCTCGACCGGCTCGGCAGCCTCGATGTCGCCGCCGTCATCAAGTCGATTTATCCGCGGACCCTTGCGCTGCTCGAGCACGAGTTTCCCGACGAGCACACCGAACTGCTCCGGCAGCTCGAAGCTTCCGACGAGGCGGAGGGCGAAGACTCCGCGCGCCTTACCCTCGGCTTCGAACTCATGACGGAACTGCGCCGACGCTATGCGGATCGTCTGGCCTTCGCACCCGGCGTCAACCACTCGATCATGCTCGGCCGGCTCGCCGATTTCTACGATGCTGTTTTCGATGCCGAGGGCTCGTCGGTCTGCGGCCGGTTCGCCCACGATGGCTCGGCCATCCTTTTCGAGCTGGGGCTTGCGGAAAAGTATGCCGGGGCTCTCGACCTGCAGTCGCTCGCCTATTTCGAGGCGGTCGTAAGGAGCATCGAGGAGCCGGAGATCCACGAGCCGGTGCAGCCCGCCGATTGGTCGGCCGTCCTCGGCATCATGGTGTCGGCGGGGGCGCCGCAATCCTATGTCGAAACGATAGCGGGGGGACGGCCGAACGATCCCGACCTCTGCCCGGCCATGGCCGCGGTCTTCAGAACCAGCGGACTGCTCGATTCTCCTGCCGGCGCGCGGACGCGCGCGGATTTTGCGAAGAACCTCGCCGGATACTAGTCCGTCGCCGGTTGCGGCGCGCCTCTAAGTCGGGTCGAGCCGCAGGGCGCCCGTGGCGCGTTCCAGGTCCGGCGCCGCGATCTCGAAGACTGATCGAGGATTGCCCGCCGCCGCCCAAACCGTTGCGAAGGTGAAGAGCTTCTCGTCGATGTAGGTTGCCAGCGGGGCAGGGTGTCCGAACGGCGACACGCCGCCAATCGAGAAGCCGGTCCATTCCTTGACGAAATCGGCGTCAGGGCGCTCGAGCGGTTCGCCGATGATCCTGCCGGCCCGCTTTTCGTGAACCCGGTTGGCGCCCGAGACGAGCAGCAGGTAGGGCCTGCCGCTCCCGGCGCCACGGAAGAGCAGCGATTTCACGATCCGCCCAACCTCCACGCCGAGCGCGTCGGCGGCCATCTGCGCTGTCGTTGCGAGCTGGTCGAGCACGATGACCTGCGAGGCAAGCCCATGCTTTGCGAGCGCGTCCGCGACGCGCTGTTCGGTGGCAGTCAGGGTGGTCACGTCTTGATGCTCCTCAGCAGACCGAGCCGCTCGCGCATGGCGAACCGCGCCACGAGAACGACCGCGCAGAAGGCCAGTCCCGCCGCAAGGCCGAGCCACACTCCCATGCCGCGCCACTCGACCACGAAGCCGAGCACATAGGCGGTCGGAAGTCCGACCGCCCAGTAGCCGAGAATCGCGAGAACCATGGGAATCTTGGTGTCCGAGAGGCCGCGAAGCGCATGCGCGGCAACCACCTGGGCGCCGTCCGCGAGCTGGAACAGTCCGGCAATCGCGAGATAGGTGGCGGCCAGGCCAAGTGCCACGGCGTTGTCGGGGTTCCTCGGATCGAGGAAGATGCTCACCAGAAGCTCCGGCGCCACGAGGAAGAGGATGCATGTCATCGACATGAATCCCATGCCCATTGCAAGCGCCGTCCAGCCGGCCTTGCGCACGCCTTCCGCATCGCCGCGACCAAAGGCGAGGCCCACGCGTACCGTCGCCGCCATGCCGAGACCGAGCGGCACCATGAAGGCAGTCGAGGCCAGTTGCAGAGCCACCGCATGTGCCGCCACTTCGTTCGTGCCGAGCCGTCCCATCAGCATCGCCGCGACCGAAAAGAGCCCGACTTCCGCGGCCACCGTGAGGCCGATCGGGACCCCGATGCGGAAGATGGAGCGGAAATGTCCCCAGTCCGGTTTCCAGAACCGCGCAAGGATGTTGAACCGCTTGAACCGCCGGTGCCGCAAAGCGTAGACGAGCATCGCGATGAACATGAACAGGTTCACCGACCCTGTTGCGATGGCCGCCCCCACGAGTTCCAGGCGCGGCAGGCCGAAATGGCCGAACATGAGCGTATAGGCAACGAGCGCGTTCACGATCACCCCGAGCACCGTGATCACGAGAATGCTGCGCGTGTCGTCGAAAGCGGCGAGCAGGGATCGCAGGGACATCATCGCCAGTGCCGGATAGAGCATCCATGACCCCGCGAAGATGTACGAGCGCGCGAGCGCCGTGACTTCGGGGTCCTGCCCGAGGGCAAGATATACGGGCTCGATGCTGAGGACGATCGGCTGGAGCAGCGTACCGATGAGGATGGCTGCCCAGATGCCCTGCCGGACGATCCGCCGGACGTCCTTGATGCGGCGGCCGCCACGGGCCTGCGCCACGAGCGGCGCCACGGCGCCGATGATGCCGATGCCGGTCAAAAGGAACGGCATGAGGAATGCGCCGGCAAGGGTGCCGGCCGCGAGGTATTTCGGTCCCAGCCAGCCCATGAGGACGACATCGGTGGTGAACAGCAGGTTCTGCGCCAGCTGTGCCACGATCAGCGGCCAGGCCAGGCGGAAGCTGGCGCGCGCCTCCGCCCCCCAACTCACCGAAACGGCCCTCGTTCCGTCGCCGGCAAGCGGCGCCGTTGCGGCCTCTGCCATCGTTGTCATCCAATCCAGGAAGGGCGCGACGCATAGCCGATCGGCGGCGCGGTGAAAAGGGTTGCAGATCGGCAACGCCGGATGAACGGCCACCAATCCGCCACGGAACCGACTAAAACATCGCGCATTGCGTCACGGCGCTCCGATCAGAAGAGGAAAGCGAATGAAGAGTATCATCATGGTCATTGCGGCACTTCTCATGGCCGCAACGCTCTCGGCGTGCACGAGCACCCAAAAAGCTGCTGGCGTTGGCGCCATCGCCGGTGGCGTGATCGGTGGCGCGACGACGGGCACGTTGCAGGGCGCGGCTGTCGGCGCTGCCGTCGGCACGGTCACCGGCGCGGTAGCGGGAACGCTTCTCGGCCGCTACGAGGAAGACCCGACCCAGTGCATCTACGAGGATCGCCGCGGCCGGCGCTTCATCGACGAGTGCCCCGAAGGCTGACCGGCGGCACACCCTGGTCCTGATCGGCGACCCGGCGCTGCGGCGCCGGGTTGAAATTTGGGCCCCGAATGGACCGGCAGGGGCCTTCGACGCAAGCGCCGCCTCGTTCGAGGCAATGCGGCGTGTCGATCCGAGGGGGCCTCGGAAGCGGTCCTCGATCGCTACTTCCATCCTTTCACCGAATTGCGCACCCGGTTGCGCTCGCCTTCGACCGGGGCTGAAGAGTCGTGTCGTGGATTTGCCCGGCGCCGCCCGGCCCGGCCAGTTGAAAGGCGCTGCCCAGAAGCTGATATGAATCAATGCCGGCTGCTGCGCTGCCGGCCACGCTGAGGCCCTTCCGGGATGCCCGGTCCGGGCGCAACCCAAAGTGGCGCCCAGGGTTGGTCCGAAGGACAGACAAGGAGATCGCTATGGATGCGCCGATGGAGATCAGTTTCCGCCATTTCGAACCGACGGAAAGGATCAGGACCAGGATCGACGAGCACATCGCGGCGGTCGAAAACTTCGAGAACGGCATCGTTTCCGGACGCGTCGTCATCGACGGCAAGAACCGGCACGGGCAGAAGACCGTGGTCGATATCGTCGTCGAGCTCAGCTACCGCGGCGGGGTGGCGATCGGCCGCCGCAGCGGCGAGTATCCCTCGCCGGCGGGTCAGAAGAGCTTCGACGCCGCGCTCGCCGAGGCCTTTCGCAGCGCGGAGAGCCAGGTCAAGCATCACTTCAGGAAGCGCCGTCCGCAGGACCTCAAGGACCTTGAGCATCAGCCGGTGCACGGCCGCGTCGTCCGGTTGGACCCCACCGTGAGGAGTGGATTCATCGAGCTGCCCGACGGCGTGAGCCTGTTCTTCTCCGAGGCCGTGCTGGAGGGCGATTTCGACCGCCTCGAGGAAGGCGACGAGGTGATGGCGACGGCGGCCGAAGCAGAGAGCCCCTATGGGCCGCAGGCCAGCATGGTGAAGCCGATCGGCCCTCTGGCCTGAGCCTCAGGCGGCCAGCAATCCATCGGGCGCGTTCGACCTCCGGCCGACGCCGAGCGCCCGGGCGAATTCGCCCAGCTGCGCCGCGAGGTTTCCCGACCGGATCTCGGCTTCGCTGAAGGCGCGCATTGCGGCAATGGGGCCGGGCAGCGCGGCGGCCATCTCGTCGAGCGCGTCTTCGGGGCCATGCTGCGGGTACGTCCCATTGCAGGTGACGAACAAGCCGACACGTCCGAAGTCGATCCGGTGGTGAGCGAGCGCACCCAGAACGGGTGGCGCCGCATGGCCGCCCCACACAGGCCCGCCGACCACGGTCAGGTCATAGTGAGCGGAAGGCGGCGTAAGGATTTCGACGCGCGGCTCGCGGCGGGTAAGCACGTCGAAACCCAGCACCAGCGTGCCGTACCAGGGCAGGTATCTCTCACAGGCGATTTCTCCGAGTTCAGCGCCGAGATGGGCGGCGAGCGCCTCGGCAACGGTCCGTGTGTTGCCGGAAAAGGAATGGTAGAGGACAAGCGTCCGCATTGAACCGGGTCTCCTGCTGTGAGCGTCGGCACGGCCGATCTGGCCCGCCGGCCGGCCGCCGCGGCAGCCGCATGTGCTGAACGCGTCTCGCCCGCAGATCGTTCAACCTCGCAATCGCGAGGGCAGTCAGAACCCGGGTTGGGCGCCGGGAACCTCATCCCTTCCGGTTGGTTCTTCACGTGGATGTCACGCGGCCTCCACGCGATGGCATTTTGCTAAAAAGCAGGAAGGAACGAAGAAAATGAAGAAGGTTCTTGTAACCTCGCTTGCCGTTCTGGCGCTCGTCGCCGCGCCGGCCCTCGCTCAGGACAACGACGACGAAGCCGCAGTGGGCGGCGCTGCGGGCGGCATCACCGGCGCCATCACCGGCGGCATCATCTTTGGCCCGATCGGCGCTATCATCGGCGGCTTTACCGGCGCCGCGATCGGCTCCTCCGTGGTCTCCGACGCCTCGCTCGAATACGCGCGCCTCCACCCGGTCGAACCCGTGGACGTCGCTGCCGAGATCGAGGTCGGTTACGTGGTTCCGGACGACATCGAAGTCGTCGTCCTCGCCGACGATCCCGACTTCGGCTACTTCTACACCGAGGATCGGTTGTGGTTCGTCGATCTCGACAGCCGCACGGTCGTTTACTCGCCCGGCACGGTCGTCGCGGCCGAGGTCGAGGTGGAGTAGGCCCTTCGCGCAGCCGCGGGGTGGCAGTTCGCCACCCCGACGCGGCGAACCGGCTCAGCCCGCGAGCGGCGCAGCCCAGTTTGAGCCGAGGAAGTACGGCCAGACCACAAGCCCGATCAGGCCAAGCCAGAAGTCCAGCTTGAGATAGCCGATCGTGAACAGCCACCCGGCAAACCACAGGCCGCCCAGCGACAGGGTATTGTGGACCTGGATATTTCGCTCGGCCATCGTGAGAACCCTCCATTGACGCCCGGCAGCACTATACATCGGCCGGGACCCCGGTGTTGATCCCGGTCAACCGGCCGTCGCCTCCCGCGGAACCAACGGTGCCCCGCAGGATTGAGGCAAAACAGCTGCCGAGGAAAATACGATGCTTGCGATGTCGCGCCGCAAGGCGATCGTGACCATAGGCGCCTCCGGCGCATTGCCGGGGATGATGCTGATGGCCGGGTACGCCAGGGCCCAGACGCCGGTCGGCTCCCGCATCGGGCTCGACACCTACGTCACTCAAACGCTGCAGCTCGGGCGGGCCGCGATCGAAGCTTCCCAGCTTGCCCTCGAGCGCTCGCAGAACCCGGCCGTGCGCGAGTTCGCGGAGCTGGAGATCGCCGAGCAGCAGGCCGTTGCGGCCGTGCTTGCGGCGGCGGAGGCCGCCGACGCAAAGGCCCCGGCCGAGGGCGCGGCGCAGCGCGAGCGCACCGACCGGCTGGCCGGGACGCGCGAAGGGGAGGATTTCGACCTCGCCTACGTGGAAACCCAGATCGAGGCGCATCAGGAGCTCTTGGAGGTCCAGCGCACCGTTTCGGGCGAGCAGCCGGAACTCTCGATCGAGACGATCGTCGCCCGGCTCGCGGAACCGGCGATCCATTCGCATATCGCGATGCTGGGCCAGATCCAGCAGCTTATGGGACACGAGCGGATCGATGCCGTCGAGAACGAGGAAGCGGACGCCGGGCAAGCCCCGTCCGGCGAGGAATAGGCCGGCCGCTTACGGCATGCCGCCGCCGCGCTTTTCAGCTTCCGATGCGCCTTCGCGCTTGGCTTCCTGCGGCTTCGCGCGGTCGTGCTTGGCGGTCTTCTCGAAGCTTTCGAGCAGGCCGTCCGTCTCGCCCGTTGCGCCGGCCTGGGCGTGCCGCTCGCTGGGCGCGCGGCGCTGGTCGCGGCCCGCGAGCGCATTGTCGCCCTTCAGCTCGTCGGAGATATCGAACTCGTCGAGGTATTCGCCCGGCTGCGCTTTGCCCGCGGGCATTTCTCCGTGCTGCGCCTCTTTCGGATTGCCGCCCTTGGCCTTGCCTGCATTTGCCATATGATCCTCCATTGCTGGTGAGGCAACGAGGCTGGGCGGCGATGGTTTCGGAACCGCGGCGGCGAGGCAGGATTGGGCTTTGATGAACGGCAGCCACGGGCACGATCATCGCGGAGGCGGGCACGGCGCGCATAGCCACGGCGGGGCCCATCATCCCGGTGCGCATGGCGACCTTGGCGACCGGCGCGTTCTCTGGGCCGTGGCGGTCAACGTCGTCCTTACGTTTGCGCAGATCATCGGCGGCATCGCGGCGGGAAGCCTGTCGCTGATCGCGGACGCCCTGCACAACTTCTCGGACGCGGCCTCGCTCGGCATCGCCTACGTCGCCCGGAAGATCGCGCGGCGCCCCTCGGACAAGACCATGACCTTCGGCTATGTCCGGGCGGAGGTGGTCGCCGCGCTCATCAACTATACGACGCTGATCGTCGTCGGCCTCTATCTCGCCTACGAGGCGATCATGCGCTTCTTCGAGCCGCAGCCGGTCGCCGGCTGGCTCGTCGTGATCGTCGCCGGCGTCGCCCTCGCGATCGATCTCGTCACGGCCGCGCTGACCTATGCGCTGAGCCGTGAGAGCATGAACATCCGCGCCGCCTTCCTCCACAACCTCGCCGATGCGCTCGGCTCGGTCGGCGTCATCGTCGCGGGCACCCTGATCATCCTGTTCGACCTCACCATCGTCGATCCCATCGTCACGCTGCTGATCGCCGCATACGTCCTCTGGCTCGCCTTTTCCGAGATCGGCGGGGCGATCCGCATGCTGATGATGGGCACCCCGCCCGAGATCGACATCGACGCGCTGGTCGCAGCCTTCGGGGCCGTCCCGGGGGTTTGCGGCGTGCATCATGTGCATGTCTTTGCGATCGACGAGGGCGAAACGGCGCTCGAGGCGCACGTCGTCGTGCGGGACGCCGCCGGGAGCGAGGCGATCAAGGCGCGCCTCAAGGCGCTGGCCCATGAACGCTTCGGCATCGGGCACTGCACGCTCGAGTTTGAAGCAGAGGACGCGCGCTGCAACGACGAGGACACGCGCGTCATCGGCCACGCCGTAGGGTAGGCCCGTCGGCCTGAGACGGGCTATGTGGGCGGGCGCGCGCCGTGCAACGGGCTATCGCCGGTGGCGTTGATCCGGAATGGACGGCGGCCTCTGGATGTTCCTCGCGATTGCGTTCGGTGCGGCGGCCGCGTCTCCGCTCGGCGGCATCATCGCCATTCTCGTTCGCCCCTCCAGCCTCCTCCTCTCGCTGAGCGTCGGGTTCGCGGGCGGCGTGCTGCTCGGAGCGGCGACCTTCGAAATGGTGCCCAAGGCGCTGGAGCTGTCCAGTCTCGCCGCCACGATCGTGGCCTTCGTGATCGGCGTCGCGGCGGTCTGGGGGTTCGATCTCTACGTCAACCGCGGCGCCATGGCCGGCGACAAGGCCGAGGAGCGGCAGGAGGTCCGCCGTCACCACCGCCGGCACCGGCCCAAGGGCGGCAAGGTGACGGTGATCGCGGGCGCGACGGCGGCCGAGGAACTGATCGAGGGCGTCGTCGTCGGCGTTTCGGGCGTCATCGGCGGCGGCACCGGGCTCGCGGTCGGGTTCGCGATCGCGATCGACAACATCAGCGAGGCGATGAGCATCGGGGAACTGGTGCGGGACGAGCAGGGCGATGGCGGCAAGCCCGCAAAGCCGATCCTCTTCTGGACCGGGCTCATCGGCGCCGCCCTCCTCGTTTCCTCGCTCGGCGGCTATTTCCTGCTGGGCGGCATTCCGCCCTGGTGGCAGGGCGTCCTGACCGCCATCGGCGCGGGCGCGATGTTCTACATCGCGACGACCGGGCTCGTGCCCGAGGCGGAGAGCCACCAATACCAGCAGTCGGGCGGTCTCGCGACCGCGGCGGGGCTGCTGGTGATGCTGGCGGTCACCAAGCTGGGATAGGGCATCGACGACCTGCGCCTCGTAGTCGAAATGCGCGACGAGCGTTTCGGGCCAGTCGCGTTCTACGGGGACAGATCGAAGACGCAGGTGTGGGCGACCGGCGCGGCGAGCGCGGGCGCGCTGAGCGCGGCCAAGGCGAGGGCGAGGAGGGCGGGACGCATGGGAGACTCCGGGCTAGGGAGCGCGGGCTTATGCGGGGTACGGATCAAAGGGGGATGAAAGATTGCACCAAACAATTTTGTTGTGCTAGGTCAATGCATGGCTACTTTGATTCTAACGGAACGGGACGCAAGCGCGGCGAGAGAGGAAATCGCCGAGATCGACGACGCCTTGGACGCGAAGAACGTCTTTAGGCTCACTGCATCGGGGCTCTCTCCGAGCCTCCTCGACCGGCACAATTCAATGTTAAGAGCGCGGCGCCGCGCACTAGCTTCGGCTGTGGAGGCTTACGTATCTCTTCGAGACGGACGGAATGCGGACCTGCTAACGAGCTGGCAGGGCGAGCCGGGCGTAATCCTTGTTCTCGCCAGGATCTTTCGCGGGCTGACCCAACGCGAGCTGGGGGAGCGTGTTGGCATGAAAGAGCAGCAGATACAGCGCTACGAGGCCGATCGCTATCGCTCCATCAGCCTCTCTAACCTGAAGCGAATGGCCACTTTCCTTGGCGTCAATTTGAAGGCCGACATAGAAAGAGGTGACAGCGCAATCGACGGATTTATTTCTCGGTCGGACAAGACCGATCCTAAGGCTTTAAAGAGGATATTGCAGTTCATTGATGCTGAA
>CAYRNE010000008.1:0-19819 GCA_964425245.1 uncultured Devosia sp. | reverse complement strand
GGCCGGCCGCGAGTAATCCGCAAGCCCCGACTCATGGACCGTGTTTTCGACGATGCCGGCGATTTCCGCTGCGGTGACGCCCGGGCGGAGCGCGCGGATGCCTGCCTGCTGGCCGGCGAGCAGCGCCTCGTATCGCCGGACGACTTCGGGATCGGGTTCGCCGACCGTGCCGCTGCGGCCCCAGTCGGTCCAGTAGCCCTCGTAGACGCCGCCATGATCGAACTTGATGATGTCGCCGACCGCGTTGGGCCGGTCGCTTGGCTGCGCAAAGGCCCAGATCGACTTCGGGCCCACACCGGCGGTGATGTTGCGGGCGTGAAGGTTGTGCCGCGCCATGCCCATCCGCAGCGCCTCGTAGGCCTCGCTGTGCGGGCGGCCGACCTTGATGGCGGCGATCGAGTCCTTCATCGCGTCGATGGTGATCGCCAGCGCCCGCCGCATGATCGCGATCTCGGTCGCTGTCTTGACCTTGCGGATTTCGCGAAAGTGATCGTGCGCGTCGACGAGTTCGATCTGCGGAAGTTTCTGCTGCAGCTTGTGGAAGTCGGCGCGTGACAGCATGCGCTCGTCGACGCCGATGCGTCGGGCATTGGCGAGTCCCAGGTCGCCGAGCATGGAAACCAGCGCATCGAACGGATCGGCCAGGCTCTCAGGCTCGCGCAGGTCGACGAGCCGGCTCTCCTCGTCGGTGAGCTTTCCGCCGGCGGCGGTCGCGTAGCCATAGTCTCCATAGGAGCGGATGACCCCGACGGGGCTGCCGGCCTGCGCGGCGTATTGCAGGTGGATGCGGGGCACCAGCATGCCGACCGGCGCCGCGGCCGCGGCAGGCAGCACAGCCCAGTAGCGCGACAGCCAGTTCTGCCGCAGCCGGTCGACCTCCTGCATCCCGGTGAGATAAGCGAAATTCTCGGTCGTCGTCGCGATGAGTGCGTCGAGGCCGTTGGTTTCCATGACCAGCCGGGCGCGGGCGCGGTTCATACTCGTTCTCCTTGTTGGTCGCACGCGACAATCGGCATCAGAGCGCCAGCTGCTTCAGCAGATTGTCGGAAACACGCTTGAGCGTATTGGCTGCCTCTTCGGTCAGCAGTTCGAGGAGCCGCTGCTCGTCATGGGCTCGGCAGGCCTCAACGATGCGCAGGTGCTCGTCCCTGATCGCGGCTGCGGTCAACGTGATGAGGCCGATGCGGAAGATGCGCTCGCTCGCCTCGAGTATCTGCGCGACCATCCGAATCAACCGGTCGTTGTGGGTGAGCCCCGCGAGGGCGACGTGAAAGTCGCGGTTGAGATGAACCAGCGCGACGGGATCGTCCCCGATCTCCATTGCCCGGCGGGCAAGGCTTTCGAGATCGTCCAGCTCGGCGCCGGAAAGCTCCGCATCGGGGCGCAGATAGAGCCGCGCGCACGCGCATTCGAGCGCCGCACGAGCCTCGCATAGATCGCGGATTTCACCGAAGGCGAGGCCCTGGACTACCTGACGCCGCGAGGACTCGCGGACGACAAGGCCTTCCTGGCGCAGGCGATTCAGCGCGTCCCGGACCGGCGTGGGGCTGCACTCGTATTCCCTTGCGAGGGTCAACTCCGAGACCGGCGTGCCAGGTGCCAGTTCGCACGAGAGGATCCGCGCCCGCACAGCCTCGTAGACCTCCGCCCATTTCGCGACGGTTCCCCCTCCTTCGCTACCCTCCTGCATGGGCAATTCCGCCTGCTTGACATCGCTGTTGTGATCGCTACAGTGATCACTGTAGCAACCCTAATTGATGAAGGATGGAGGGTCAAGATGGGCGCTAACTCATTAACAACAAAAATGAAGTTGTTCGCGGCCGTACCATTCGCCGCCGTCCTGCTTGCGGTTGCACCGACCACGGCAGCCAACGCGCTCGAACTGGTTCAGCCGGGCACCCTGCAGATCGTCACCACCGGCAATGCGCCGCCTCTGAGCGTCACCAATCCGGATGGGTCGATCAGCGGTTTCGACGTCGAGCTCTGCCGCGAAATGGCGAAACGTCTGGAACTCGAGCCGGTCGTCTCGCGCCTCGAATTTTCGGCGATTCTGCCCGGCCTCGCCGCCGGCCGTTACGATATCGTTTGCTCGTCGACAGCGCGCACGGCCCAGCGGCTCGAATCGCCCGACATTCTCATGTCCGAGCCGACCGTCGAGAACTTCACGACATTGGTGGTTCCCGCCGACAGCGACATCAACGATGTCGAATCCGTGTCAGGCATCCGCATCGGCGTCGTGCGCGGCGGCCAGGAGAAGACCGCGGTCGAGAAGTACTACGGCGACAAGGTCACGACCGTGGAATATCCCGGCCTCTCCGAGGAGATTCTCGATCTCAAGAACGGACGCCTCGACGCAGTCGCCGCCAACGCCGTGGTTGCGTCCTACTACGTCGCGGACGATACCGCGATCAGAATCGTAACGCCCGGTCTCGTCGTCGAGGGCATGTCCCCCTACCATCTCGGGCTGATCGTCAATTCCAATGCGCCCGAGCTTCACGCCAAGGTGAACGAGCTGCTCGCACAGATGCGCGAAGACGGTACGTTCGACGCGCTCTACAAGCAGTGGATCGGTCTCGACTGACGAGACCCCTTCGAGCTCGACTGAGGCACCTTCGTGGACTTCAGCCTTCTGATAGCCTACGGGCCCCAGCTGCTCGATGCGACGTGGCTGACGGTCGTCCTGACCGTCGCCACGGTCGTCATTTCGACGCTCCTGGGCATCCCGCTCGCGATCCTCGCTCTCTCGGGCGGCAGGATCGTCGCCTCGGTACTCTACGCCTACAGCTTTGCGATGCGGGCCATCCCGCTGCTGCTCATCCTCTACATCGTCTACTACGGCCTGCCCTCGATGGGCATCGTCTTCGACGCGCTGCCGACGGCCATGATCGGCCTCGTGGTCGCGGCGACCGCCTACAACATGGAAATCATCCGGGCCGGCCTCGCGGCTGTCGACAAGGGGCAGCGGGAAAGTGCGGCGGCCCTCGGCATCCCCCCGCTGCGCATCTGGAAGGACATCGTCATTCCGCAGGCGCTGCCCTTCATCATCCCGCCTTACATCTCGAACGCCATCATCGTGCTCAAGGGCACATCGGTCGCCTCGATCATCACCATCGGCGAACTGACCGCCGTCACCAACAGCCTCATCTCCGAGACCTACCAGGCCTTCGGCTTCCTTGCCTTCTCGGCGCTCGTCTACCTGGCGCTGTCTAGCGTGCTCACGCTGCTGCAGCAGTTCGCCGAACGCCGCTGGAGAGTGCAATGACCGGCTCGTTGCGAAATCTCGCGCTGGTGACGCTGGGTCACGGCCCCCGGCCGGAATACGACGCGCTGTTTGCGCGCCGGCTCGCTGCCGCCGGCCTGACGCCGGTCATTCGGTCCTATCACATACTCGATGGTCTGACTCCCGAGGCCATCGGCGGGCTCGCCGCTGCCAACGACGAGCCCGCCATCCTCTCTCGCGTGCGCGACGACCAGGGTGAGGTCGCCAACCGGGCGCTGGCGCGCGACAAGCTGCTCCCGCTGATCGAAGCCGCGCTCGACTGGGCCGAGGCGGACGGCGCCGATGCGTCGGCGATCTGCGTCGCGGAACATTTGCGGCTGCGCCCGCGGCCCCGCCCCGCGCTCCTCCCGTTCGCGCTGCTCGCGGCGCGGCTTCACGAACTGGCGTCCGGCGACGAGCCGGTTGCCTTGGTCGCCTATGGCGAGCGGCAGCGTGTGCAGCAGGCGGAAACCTGGGAAACCTTCGGCAGGATCGTGCGCGAGCGTCAGCGCTTCCTCACGGCACAGGCCGATGCCGGCCGGCTGCTCAGGGAAATCCGCGATGCGGGGGTGCGGCTCGGTGCGGTGCTCGCCTTTGCCTATGCCGTATCGGACGATGCATCCGCGGAAGCCTTCGACCGTGCGCAGGACGATACCGGCTGCACGATTCTCCTGCCGATACGGGTCACGACCGAGGCGCTCGTCCGGATGAGCGGAGGCACCGCATGAACTGGGTCCTCACCGTTCTGCCGCTGCTGCTGCAGGGCGCGCTCAACGCGCTGATCCTGATGCTCGTCTCGCTGGTGATCTCGACGATCATCGGCACGCTGCTCGCCCTGGTCGACATCTGGGGCCCGGCCTGGCTGCGGGTGCCGATCAGGCTCTTCAGCTGGATCGGCCGTAGTCTTCCTCCGCTGCTCGTCCTGTTTGCGGTGTTCTACCTGACGACGGCCGCGGGCTGGCGCCTGTCGCCGATGACGGCGGCGATCATCGCCTTCACCTTCTTCGGCACCGCCTACAAGTTCGAGATCATCCGCTCGGCGCTGATCAGCGTGCCGAAGGGGCAGTTCGAGGCCGGCGCTGCCCTTGGGATCCCGTTCCCCTCGCTGCTGTTCCGCGTTGTGATCCCTCAGGCGATCCCGCTGATGGCGCCGTCCTACATCAGCCACACCACGGTGCTGCTCAAGGAGACCTCGCTCGCCTCGGCCATCTCGGTCATCGACATCATGGGCGCGGTCAACGGGCTGATCTATTCGGCCGGCAACAGCATGGCCCTGATGATCATGGCGGCCGCGATCTACCTCGTTCTCAACGGGGCAATGATCGTCGTCGAGTCGCGGCTCCGCCGCACGTCGAACTAGAAAGGAGTCTCGGCCATGCAGTCGCAAGGCGCTGAAACGCAGCCGATGGTCAGCCTCAAGGACATTCACAAGAGCTTCGGCGACAAGCAGATCCTGAAGGGCGTCGGCCTCGACGTGCCGCGGGGCAACGCGGTTTCGATCATCGGTCCGTCGGGATCGGGAAAGACCACGCTGCTCAGGTGCGTGAACTACCTCGAACAGCCAGATCGCGGCGAGGTGCGGCTGGACGGCGAATTGCTCGCTGTGAGCGGGCACGGGCCCGTGCGGGAAAGCGCCCTGCGTCCGGCGCGGCGCAAAATGGGCATGGTGTTCCAGCAGTTCAACCTGTTCCGGAACATGACCGCGCTCGAGAACGTCATCTATCCGCAGGTCGTCTCGCTCGGACGCAGCCGCGCCGAAGCGCGCGAAAGGGCGCTCGCGCAGCTCGAACAGGTGGGCCTCGCCGACCGGGCGAACCACATGCCGAGCGAATTGTCGGGCGGCCAGCAGCAGCGCGTCGCCATCTCGCGCGCGCTTGCCATGGACCCCAAGGTCATGCTGTTCGACGAGGTCACTTCGGCACTCGATCCCGAACTGGTGGGCGAGGTACTCAAGGTCATGCGCAATCTGGCCGAGAAGGGGATGACGATGATCATCGTCACCCACGAGATGGGCTTCGCCCGCGACGTTTCCGACACCGTCGTCTTCATGGAGTCGGGATTGATACAGGTCGCCGGTCCGCCATCCGAAATCTTTGCCTCCGGGCGTACCGACCGCCTCGGCGCTTTCCTGAGCCGAAGCTCCCGTCAACACTGAGTGACCGAACCATGATCGATACGCTTGTCAGGGGCACCATCGTTGCACGCGACCGGACCATCGAGCGGGGTTGGGTCGCACTTGCCGATGGCCGCATCGCCGCCTTCGGTGAAGGCGACGCGCCGGAAGCCGCAACCGTCCACGATTTCGGCGACGATCACGTTCTGCCGGGCGCCGTCGACGGGCAGGTTCATGCCGGGTCCGCGCTCGGCCTGCCGGGTCTTGAAAGCACCACCCGCACCGCGCTCGCCGGCGGCGTAACGACCATCGTCGACATGCCCTACGACAATCCGCATCCGGTCAATACGCGCGAGCGGCTCGATGAAAAAATCCGGGCGATCGGCACCTATGCCCTCTGCGACGTCGCGCTTTACGGCACCATCGTGCCGGGTCAGCCGGCGGCCGAGGTGCTGCCACTGATCGAGGGCGGGGTCGCCGCTTTCAAGATTTCCTCGTTCGAGAGCAGCCCGACGCGTTTTCCGCGGGTTCCCGCCGACCTCATGCTCGACCTGCTGGAGGCGCTGGCGCCCACCGACCTGCCGCTCGGGCTTCACAACGAGGACCAGGAGATCGTCATGGCGCGCACTGCGCGCTGCCTCGAACGGGGGGACGCCGACATACACGCGCATAACCGGGCGCGGCCGGAGGCTGCCGAGCTCGCCGCGACGGCGCACTTTCTCGAGCTGGCGGCCGCCGCCGGTGCGCACGCGCATCCGGTGCACCTCTCCTCGAGACGCGGGTTCGACGTGGTCGAGCGGTATCATGCCGCAGGTGTCCGCGCCAGCGGCGAAACCTGCGTCCACTATCTGTGGTTCGACCCCGATCGCGACGGCGAGCGGCTCGGAGCGCTGATGAAGGTCAACCCGCCGATTCGCCCGGGTGGGATCGAGCCTCTCTGGCAGGCGCTGGGCGAAGGCAAGGTCGCATTCGTCAGTTCCGATCATTCCGGCTGGAGCCTCGAAGCCAAGCAGCGCACGCCGATATTTGCCGCCGGCGCCGGCATCCCGGGCCTCGCAACCCTCGTGCCCGCCTTCTTCACCGTCGCGGAGCGGCGTCTTGCCGACCCCTGGCGGCTGCTTGCCGACTACCTCTGCGAGCGGCCCGCCCGCTTCTTCGGCCTTGCTCCGCGCAAGGGCGCGATCGCCGTCGGTGCCGACGCAGACCTCATGGTGCTGAAGCACGAGCCGCAGGTCTGGGATCACGCCCGCGCCCACGACGGCCTCGGCTGGAGCCCTTACGACGGGGCGGAATTCTCCGTCCGGGTCGCGGCGACGCTGCTTCGCGGCGCGCTGGCCTGGGACGGTAACACGGTCATTGCGTCGCCTGGCAGCGGCAGCTTCCTGCCGCGCGGGAAGACGCGCTGGTTCACCTGATTTTCGAAAGGTGTGAGGTACGTAATGAGCAGGATCACCCCTGAGACACGCGGCGTTTTCATCATCGCCGCGACCCCCTTCGACGACCAGCTCGAGGTGGATGTCGCCGGCATCGACAAGCTCACCGACTTCTATCTCGAGAAGGGGGCGGACGGCATAACCGTGCTCGGCATGATGGGCGAGGCGCCCAAGCTCAGCCCGGGCGAGGCCGTGACCGTGGTCAAGCGGACCATTGCCCGCGCCGGAGGCAAGCCGGTGGTGGTCGGGGTGAGCGCGAGCGGCTTTGTCGCCATGCGCGATCTGGCGAGTCAGGCGATGGACCTCGGCGCCGCCGGCGTCATGGTGGCGCCTGCGGGCACCAGGACCGATCGCCAGATCCGCGACTACTATGCCAATGCGGTGGCCGCGATCGGCGAGGACGTGCCGATCGTCCTGCAGGACTTTCCGCTCGCAACCGGCATCAACATCGACGCCGATGTCGCGGCCGAAATCTTTGCCGCACATCCTAGCATCGTCATGCTCAAGCACGAGGATTGGCCGGGGCTCACGAAAATTGCCCGGCTGCGCGAGGCCGAGCCGCGCATCGGGCGGCGCATTTCGATCCTCGCCGGCAACGGCGGCATGTTCCTCCCCGAGGAAATGGCGCGGGGCGCCGACGGCGCGATGACCGGCTTCGCCTATCCCGAGATGATGGTGGAGGTCTGCCGCCATGCCGGGGCGGGCAATCTCGAACGCGCGCAGGACGTGTTCGACTGTTACCTGCCGCTCGCCCGTTACGAGCAGCAGCCTGGCCTCGGACTCGCCATCCGCAAGTACCTGCTGCACCGGCGCGGCGTTCTCGGCACGGCCAGGCTGCGGCGGCCGGGGGCGCAGCTCGGCGCAAAGGATATTGAGGATATCGAACGGCTCGTCGCGCGCCAGGAGAAGCGGCTCGCGGCCCTGGGCTGAGCGGTCGGCAGGCATGATCGAAAGGACGTGAAGTGGACCTCGGACTGAAGGGACGCACGGCGCTGGTTTTCGGCGCGGGCGGAGGACTGGGCGGCGCGATTGCCGATGCGCTCGGTCGCGAAGGCGCGAATGTTGCGGTCGCCGACATCGACGAGGGGGCCGCCGCGGCCACCGTCGCGCGTATCGTCGCGGCCGGTGGTCGCGCGATGAAGCTCGCCTGGGATCTCTCGGATCTCTCCGCGATCGCACCGAACATCGCGGCCATCGAAGCAGAGTTCGGTCCGGTCGACGTTCTCGTCAACAACACAGGCGGCCCGCCGCCGACACCGGCGAGCGGCCAGCCCACGGCGGAATGGGAGAAGCATTTTCACGCCATGGTTTCCTCGGTGATCGCCGTCACCGACGCCGTGCTGCCCGGCATGCGGCAGCGGAAGTGGGGGCGCATTGTCACCTCCACCTCGTCCGGTGTGGTCGCGCCGATCCCGAACCTTGCGATCTCCAACGCGCTCCGGCTGTCGCTCGTCGGGTGGTCGAAGACGCTGGCGCGCGAGATCGGCCGCGACGGGGTTACCGCGAACATCGTGCTGCCGGGCCGGATCGCGACCGGGCGCATCCGCTTCCTCGACGAACAGAAGGCCAAACGCGAGGGGCGCAGCGTCGAGGAGGTTGCCGCCGAAAGCACGGGCTCGATTCCGCTCGGCCGCTACGGCGAACCGCGCGAGTATGGAGACGTCGTCGCATTCCTCGCGAGCAACCGGGCCTCCTATGTCACGGGCTCGGTGATCCGCGTCGACGGCGGCCTCATCGCCAGCATCTAGGGTTCTGCGCAACCCAAACCGGCTGGCCGCGGCCCCGGAGTCGCAGAGGCACGTTCACGGGTTTGCGTGATGGCGGTAGCCGGAGCTGACGAAGGCCACGCTCAGATCGGCGGCCAGCGGTCCGCCCAGGGATGTGCGGTCTCGTAGGCCTTGGCGACGGCCAAGAGGTCCCAGTCCGCCCCGAAGGGGGCGATGAGCTGGAAGCCGACGGGTAGACCATCGGCCGTTGGATCACCCGGGACGCTGACGGCGGGAAGCCCCGCGGCATTGACGAAGCCGGTGAAGGCGCGGTGATAGGGCGGGCCGTAGTCCTCCGCCTTCCATTGCACGGCCCCTGACGAAGGGGTCATCACCAGATCGAACCTTCCGAAGTTCTCGGCGAGCTGCTGATAGATCGTGCGGTACGCCGTCAGTGCCTCGATATAGTCGATGGCGGTGAGCGAGCGGCCCTTTTCGATCATCGGCGGGTAGGGTTCGCCCACCCGGCCTTCCCAGTCCGTATCGCGAAGCAGCCAGGCCAATCCGGCCGCGCCGACGACCGGCCAGTGCTTTTCGAACAGCGCCACGTCGAAGGGCGCCGGGCCTTCCTCGACGGCCAGCCCCATGCCTTCGAGGTGGCGCGCCGCCGAAGCGCAGGACTCAGCGATTTGTGCATCCACCGGCATATCGCCCATGCGCGGCACGTAAAGCACCCGGAGGCCCTTGCGCATCTCCTCGAGCGCGCCCGGAGTGAAGGCCAGGGAATCGCGGTCGAGCGTATCGGGGCCCTCGATCGCTGAGAGGGCCAGCGCCACGTCGTCGACGCTGCGTGCCAAGGGGCCCACAACCTCAAAGTCGTGCAGGATGATGGGCAGGCCGTCGCGGCGCGCCACCCGTCCGGTCGACGGTTTCAGCCCCACCAGCCCGGTGTAGCCGGCCGGCCTCCGGATCGAGCCGCCGCCGTCGGTGCCATAGGCGACGGGGCACACGCCCGCTGCGACGGCACTGGCTCCGCCGCCGGTCGAGGCACCGCTCGTGAGCGCCGGATTCCATGGATTACGCGTGGTCCCGAAGGCGAGTGTATTGACGTTGCCGCGCCCGAGGGTGAACTCGGAGACGTTGGTCTTGCCCACGATTACGGCGCCGCCCGCTCTAAGCCGCGCGACCGGCAGTTCGTCCTCTTCGGGTACGCTGTCGAGGTAGAGCTTGCTGCCCCAGGCGCAGCGTAGTCCCTTGACCGGGATATTGTCCTTGATCGTCAGCGGCACCCCGTCGAGAGCGCCCTTTGGTGCGCCTTCCGCGAAGCGACGGTCGCTTTCGGCTGCGGCGCTGCGAGCGCCCTCCGCATCGAGTGTTGCAAAGAGGTTGAGCTTCGGGTCGACCTGTGCGCTGCGCTCGAGTACCGCCTCCAGCACCTCGCTCGGCCGCAATTCGCCCTTCCGGTAGGCCTGTGAGAGCTTGTCGGCGGAAAGCTTCCAGAGGGGCTGGTTCATGGATCGGTCCTGTCCGTATAGAGAATGCGACGGCCAATCGCCGTTCAGCCGCCCGGCAGCCTAGCGGACGCCCGAATCCCCGGCCAATAGGAAGACGGAATGCGGGCATAGGCTATTGCCTATGTCTCAAGGCGCCTCGATCATCACGCCACGCGACCGCATGCGGTTCCCGAAGCGCCGCAACTCGTCGCGCACCGCGGCCAGCAGCGCCCGCGTGAGCGGAGTCAGCTGGCGCCTCAGATAGACGGCAGCGAGCACCCGCCTGATCTCGGGCCGGAAGGGCACGAGGCTCAACTCACCCAGCCGCGGCTGGGTGAGTGCAAAGGGCAGCATCACCGCGACGCCGAGGCCGCGGCGGACGAGGTCGAGCGAGACGACCGACTGGTTCGTCGTGATGAAGCGCGCGTCGTTCTCAGGGTTACCGAAAGCGAGGCGCACATCGAATTCCTGACGCACCTGTGCGCCGAAGGTGATGACCGTGTCCTCTGCAAGATCGTCCGGCGTCACCAGTGCCGACCTCGCAAGGCGATGCCCCGGCGGCAGCACGCACACCATGGCGGTTCGCATGAGCGGACGCGCCACGACGTCCGGATTGTCGACGGGCAGGAACGTGAAGCCGATATCCGCGACGCGGTCGGCGACGCGCTGCGCAACCTCGCGGCTCGGAAAAGCCTCGAGACGGACGTGCGCGTCCGGCGCGGCGGCACGCAGCCGCTCGATGGCGCCAGGAAGGATCTCGGCGGAGAGCGGCAGTACCGTGGCGATGGAGACGCGCCTGTCGTGGTTGCCGCGCAGCCTTGCGGCGCGCTCCTGCAACCCGTGCATGTTGTCGAGCACGCCGTCGATCGACTCGAGCAGCGCCCTCGCGTCGGCCGTCAGCTTCAGCGGACCCTGACCGCGCACGACCAGTTCCAGCCCGAGCTGCGCCTCCAGTTCCCTGAGCGCCTGGCTCACGGAAGGCTGCGCAATGCGCAGCAGGCGGGCCGTCTCGGTGACGTTCATCACGCGCGAGAACAGCCGGAAAATTTCGAGGTGGCGAAGGTTAGGGCGCATAGCCGTCTCCCTATACCACCAATAACGAATTCGGGGTGCACTAGCCCGGCACCCCGGCGTCCTCGAACAGCAGGTGGCTCAGCCTTCGCGGCCCGGGCGGCGGCGGTCGGCCTGGGCTTGCGCGTCCAGGTAGAGATCGATGAGGTTGCGCGCCCGCCTCGCGCAGATGCCGATGCCCTCCGCGCGCTCGGCCGTGGCCATGGTGGGCAGCAGCGCGCCCGAAGCGCGCTCGATCAGTTCAGCGCGCCAGAGCTCGCCCTCGATGAACCTGATGACATGTCCACGGTAATGCTGCTGCACGTCTCCGCCCTCCGCGCGAGGACAGTTGCGCGATTCGAGCGCGGCCGGAAGCGGCCGGGGCCGAAATCGCCGAAACGGCCCCGCCCCCGGGGCGAGGGCCTGTGATTAGCGGGGAACGCGCCGGCCGGTGGCGCCGGGCGGATTTGCGCGGTTTCAGAGAAAATCGTCGCGCCGGGGCGTGAAGGCATCGATAAGGCGGCCGGCCGTCAGGGCTTTGACGCCGTGAACGAGCCCCGAGGGCACGATGTAGCCGCCGCCCGAACCGATGGTCTCGGTCTTGCCCTCGATCGTCACCTCGAACGTGCCTTCGGCGACGTAGCTGGTCTGCACGTGCGGATGGGAATGGAGTGCGCCGACCCCGCCTTGCTCGAACGTGAATTCGACCAGCATCAGCTCGGGCGTATCGAGGATCACGCGGCGCCGCGAGCCGCCGGGTACGTCCACGATCTTGCCGTCGCCGGGTTGCGCAAAAAGCTTCGTCATCGGGTTACCTCGCGAGCCAGCCGCCATCCACCGGGATGATGGCACCATGCATGTAGTCGGATGCGGGGGCGAGCAGGAACACCGCCGCGTCACCGATGTCGGAGGGCCGCCCCCAGCGGCCGGCGGGAATGCGCGCGAGGATCGCAGCGGACCGCTCCGGATCGGCGCGCAGGGCTTCCGTGTTGTTGGATTCGACGTAGCCGGGCGCGATGGCGTTGACGTTGATGCCACGCGCCGCCCACTCGTTGCAGAGCGCCCGCGTGAGGCCGGCGACGCCATGCTTGCTAGCGGTGTAGGCGGGAACGCGGATGCCACCCTGGAAGCTCAGGAGCGAGGCGATGTTGACGATCTTGCCCCGTCCGCCCCGGGCGAGAACCTGGCGGCCATAGTTCTGGCAAAGAACGAACAGCGCTTTGAGGTTGACGTCGATGACCGCATCCCAGTCCGCCTCGGTGAACTCGGCCGCATCGGCGCGCCGGATGATGCCGGCATTGTTGACGAGCCCGTCGATGGGGCCGTGTTCGGCCCACAGCCGCTCGATGAGCGAACGCCGGGCCTCGTCGTCGGCGAGATCGGCCGTGACGGCGGCAAACCGCCCGCCGGTCTGTTCGGCCATGGCCGCCGTCTCGTCCATCGCCGAGCGCCCGATGCCGATGACCGACGCGCCCGCCCGCGCCGCGGCGACGGCAATGCCCTGGCCGATGCCCGTATTGGCCCCGGTGACGGCAATGCGCTTGCCCTCGAGCGAGAACGGCCCGAGGTCCGTCACCGTAGCTCCCCGACCGCGACCGGATCGACGTCGGTGTAGTCGACGTTGTCGCCCGCCATCGCCCAGACGAAGGCGTAGGCCGATGTGCCGACGCCGGCATGGATGGACCAGGCGGGCGAAAGCACGGCCTGCTCGTTGGCGACGATCAGGTGACGAGTCTCGTCGGGCTCTCCCATGAGGTGCAGGACGCGCGCCGTCTCGGGCAGGTCGAAATAAAGGTAGGCCTCCATGCGCCGGTCGTGGACGTGCGGCGGCATGGTGTTCCAGATTGAGCCCGGCGCGAACGTCGTCATGCCGACGACGAGCTGGCAGGTCTTCACCTCGCTCTCGGCATGGATGAACTGGAAGATCGAGCGCCGGTTGCTGCTCTCCGGCGCCCCGAGGTCGACGCGCTTGGCACTCTCTATCGTCAGCAGCCGGCTCGGATAAGCGGCGTGCGCAGGGGCGCTGAGGAGGTAGAACTTCGCCGGATTGGCGGAGTCGGCCGACGAGAACCGGGCCTCGCCCGATCCCATGCCGAGGTAGACCATGTCGCGCGGACCGGCCTCGAAGCGGACGGCGTCGCGCTCGACGACGCCCGCGCCGCCGATGTTCACGGCGATCAGTTCGCGCCGCTCGAGGAATGCTTTGGTCCCGGTCGGCGTGATTGGGCCCAGCGCGAGTGGCGCCTCGACCGGCATGATGCCGCCGACGATCATGCGGTCGTAGTGCGTGTAAGTCAGTCGCACCCGGCCGGCCTCGAACAGGCGTTCGATGAGGAAGTTGCCGCGCAACTCCTCCGTGCCCATCAGGGCGGCCGCTTCGGGATCGATCGCCCAGCGGGTCTCGTATTCGACGGTATCGGGCTCGCTCACGCCTCTGCCTCCGCAACTTCGTAATTGGCCGTGCGCTCGTGGAGACGGGCGCGATATCTGTTCTGGCTGTTCATGAGGTGGGCGCGCATGGCGGCCCGCGCGGCGTCCGCGTCACGGGCGGAGATGGCCTTGAGGATCCCGAGATGTTCGCGCTGCAAGCCTTGCTGATAGGGTCGCGACAATACGCTGTCGGTGCCCCAGGGCGAGGTGACGTCGCAGGGGATCGTACGCTCGCCCAGTGCATCGAGCACCTCGACATAGAACGGATTGTTGGTCGCGGCGGCGATCGCGCGGTGGAAGGCGAAATCGGTCTTGCCGGTCGCCTGGCTGGCCTCGAGCAACCGGTCGAACTCGAAGAAAGCTTCCTGGATGGCGGCTTCCTGTGCGCCGTTACGCCGCTCCGCCGCAAGCCCCGCCGCCTCGATCTCGATCCCCATGCGCACTTCGAGCACGTTGATCGCGATCGAGATTTTCTTGCCGATCTCGGTGCCCATGGCGCCGAACGTGTCGGTCGGTTTGTAGGTCACGAAGACGCCGGAACCCTGGCGCGGCTGGACGAGCCCGTCCGCGGCGAGGGCCGCAAGCGCCTCGCGTACCACGGTGCGCGAGACGCCGTGTTCGAGCGTAAGCGCCGTTTCGCTCGGGAGCCGGTCCCCCGCCCTGAGTTCGCCTGCGACCAGCCGGCGGCGCAGGGCCTCCGCCACCCGCGCCGAAAGCTTGGGCCGCGGTCTCGCGCGCGCCGGTGGAGCGATCTCGGCCACGGCTACGTCCCCCTGAATACGGCCGGAAGCCACAGCGAAATCTCCGGTACGTAGGTTACGAGCCCGAGGACGATCAGGCCCGCAAGATAGAAGGGCCAGATGCTCTTCATGGCCTGCCATATGCTGATCCTGCCCACGGCGCAGGCGACGAACTGCACGGCGCCCACCGGCGGCGTGTTGAGGCCGATGCCATAGTTGAGGATCATGATGACGCCGAAATGCACCGGATCGATGCCGTAGGCGATGGCGATCGGCAGGAAGATCGGGGTCGTGATGATGATGGTCGGCCCCATGTCCATGAACGTGCCCAGCAGCAGCATGATCACGTTGAGCATCAGCATGATCGTGATCGGGTCCTGCGACACGCCCTGCAGCCACTCGACGAGCTGCGCCGGAATCCTGAGATAGGCCATCAGCCACGAGAAGGCCGCGGCGGTGCCGATGATGAGAAGCACCATGGCAGTGGTCCGGACCGCGCCCATCGTTGCTTCCACGAACTGCTTCCAGCCCATTTCGCGATAGACGAGCACGGTGACGAGCGCGGCATAGATCACCGCGATGCACGAGCTTTCCGTCGCCGTGAAGATGCCGGACCGCACCCCGCCGAAAATGATGGCGATCAGGAGAAGGCCGGGAATGGCGACGGCACCGAGCCGCAGCACCCGCCGCAATCCGGGAAACGGCTCTACCGGATAGCCGCGCTTTCTCGCCACGACATAGGCGGTGACCATCAGCGCTGCCGCGAACAGCAGACCCGGAAAGATGCCGGCGGTGAAGAGATCGGCGATGGAGATGCGCCCGCCGCCCGCGATCGAATAGATGATCATGTTGTGGCTGGGCGGCAGCAGCAGCGCGATCAGGGCGGCCATCGAGGTGACGTTCACGGCATAGTCGGCGCCGTAGCCGCGCGCCTTCATCTGCGGAATCATGAGGCCGCCCACTGCGGCCGCCTCGGCCACCGCCGAACCCGAGATACCGCCGAACAGCGTCGAGGCGGTGATGTTGACCTGCCCCAGTCCGCCGCGCAGATGCCCGACGAGCGAACCCGCGAAGCTGACGATGCGCTGGGCGATGCCGCCCCGCACCATCAGGTCGCCCGCGTAGATGAAGAACGGGATGGCAAGGAGCGTGAAGACGCTCATCCCCGAATTCATCTGCTGGAAGATGACGAGGGGCGGCAGGCCGAGGACCAGGATTGTGAGAAAGCTTGCGACGCCGAGGCAGAAGGCGATCGGCGTGCCGATCATCATCAGAACCGCAAGCGAGGCAAAGAGGACGGTTGTCGCCACCGGTCAGCCCTCCCTGCCGACCACTTCGAGGTCGGGAAGTTCTTCGACGTTGACGTCCGCGTCGACCTCGACGCCAGACCATCGCAGCGCCAGGCGCTCGAGGGCGAAGAGGATGATGAGCGCACCGCCGCCGACGAGCGGCAGGTACTTGATACCCTCGGGAATGCCGAGCGAGGGCATGCGGGCGGGCCAGCCGAGCTGGACGAGCTGCATGCCGTAAAAGATCATCCCCGCGGCGAAGGCGATGACGACCACGTCCGAGATGGAGCGCAGCACGCGCTTGGAGCTCCGCGGCAGCACGTAGAGCAGCACGTCGAAGCCGAGGTGGTAGTTCTCGCGGATACCGACCGCGGCGCCGAGCAGGATGAACCAGCTCATAAGCAGGAGCGCTGCCGGCTCCGTCCAGGCGTTCGACCAGTTGAGCACGTAGCGGGTGAAGACCTGCCACCCCACGATGATGGTCATGAGCACGAGGCCTGCGGCCGCGAGGCAGAGGGCGGCGTTGGAGAGCGCCGAGAGCGTCCGGGCGAGCCGCCCCAGGAGCGGGCTCGCCGGCACGGTGGGTGCGTTCGGTTGAGACAAGGTCCAAGTCCCCCGGAAGGTGGAGAGGGCGAAACCGCCCCCTCCTGGATTTGCCGTTGCTATTCGACGGCCTGGATGCGCGCGACGAGATCCTGGAGCGCCGGATCGGTGACGTACTTGTCATAGACCGGCTTCATCGCGTCGATGAACGGCTGTTTGTCCGGCGTGTTGATCACGGAGCCGGCTGCCTCCACCTTGGCGCGGGAGGCCGCGACCTGCGCATCCCACAGTTCGAACTGCTTTTCGGCACTCTCGCGGGCCGCCTGCTTGAAGATCGCCTGATCCTCCGGCGTGAGCTGGTCCCAGCGCGCCTTCGACATCACGAAGACTTCCGGCACGATGAGGTGCTCGTCGAGCGAGTAGTTCTTGGCGACCTCGAAGTGCCCCGCCGTGTCGTAACTCGGGAAGTTGTTCTCGGCCCCGTCGACGACGCCGGTCTGGATGCCCGAATAGACTTCGCCGTAGGGCATGGGCGTCGCGGTGCCGCCGAACGCGGCGACCATGTCGACGAAGATGTCCGACTGCATCACGCGCAGCTTCATCCCTTCGATGTCGGCAGGCGATTCGATCGGCTTGATCGAATTGTAGAAGGACCGGGCGCCGCCGTCGTAGTAGGTCAGCAGCACGACCCCGTGGGCCTCGAAGCCCTTGGCGATCTCATCGCCGATCGGACCGAGCATCACCTTGCGCATGTGTTCGGGCGAACGGAAGATGTAGGGGAGCGAAGGAATCTGGGTTTCGGGGACGAGCCCGTTCCACGGTCCCATGGAGACGCGATTGAGGTCGATAACGCCGGCGCGGACCTGCTCGATCGTATCGGCTTCCTGGCCGAGCTGGGCCGAGTGATAGACCTCGACCTTGTAGCGGCCGTTGGTGCGCTCTTCGATGAGCTGGCCGAAGTACTTGACGGCTTCGGTCGTCGGATAGCCGTCGGGATGGGTTTCGGCCGAGCGCAGCACGGTCTGGGCGCTGGCCGCCGAAACGGCGAAGGCACTAGCGACGAGCGCTGCCGCCGCCAGTCTGGTCATCTGAAACATTGTTATCCTCCCTTGCATCAGATGGCTGGTCATAGTTTGTACGCGCGCTTTGCGAGCGCGTAGGCGAGGTCGTGCGCCACCTCGTGCGCCTCATCGAGATCGAGCCGGTGCTCGGCGACGAGGCGGGCGAGGAAGGCGCAGTCCACCCGTCGCGCCACATCGTGGCGAGCGGGAATGGAGGGAAAGGCGCGGGTGTCGTCGTTGAATCCCACGGTGTTGTAGAAACCGGCCGTTTCGGTCGCGAGCTCGCGGAACCGGCGCATGCCTTCGGGGCTATCGTGGAACCACCAGGGCGGTCCCAGCCGCAGCGCCGGATAGACGCCGGCGAGGGGGGCCAGTTCGCGCGAATAGCTGCTTTCGTCGAGCGTGAAGAGGACAATGGTGAGCCCTGGCTCGGTCCCCACCGCGTCGAGCAGCGGCTTGAGCGCGGCGACATAGTCGGTGCGGGTCGGGATATCGAAGCCCTTGTCCCGGCCAAAGCGGGCCAGCATTGCCGGCGCGTGGTTGCGCCAAGCGCCGGGATGGATCTGCAAGACGAGACCATCGTCGAGGCTCATGCGCGCCATCTCAGTCAGCATCTGGGCCCGGAACAGCGCGCGCTCGTCTTCGTCGGCCTTGCCGCGGCGCACCTTGTCGTAGAGCGCTCCAGCCTTCTTGGCCTTGAGATCGGCGGTCGCTGCGCTCGGGTGGCCGTGGTCGGACGAGGTCGCCCCCATTTCCTTGAAATAGGCACGACGCTTCCGGTGCGCTTCGAGGTAACCGGCCCAGGTGCCCGTGTCCTCGCCGGTGACCTCGCCGAGCCGGTCGAGGTTCTTCAGAAAACCCGGGAAATCCGGATCGACGACGCTGTCGGGCCGGTAGGCGGGCACCACCCGTCCCTTCCATCCGCTCTCGCGGATCATCCGGTGCCACTTGAGGTCGTCGAGCGCGCTGTCCGTCGTCGAAATGACCTCGAGCCTGAACCGCTCGAAAAGGCGCCGGGGCCGGAATTCGTCGGTCTGAAGTTGTTCTGCGATCCGGTCGTAATACTCGTCGGCATTGGCAGGAGAGAGGCGCTCGGTAAGCCCGAACAGCGTTGAGAAGGTGTGGTCGAGCCACAGCCGGGTCGGCGTGCCGCGGAATAGCCGGTAATGCTCGGCGAAGCGCCGCCAGATGGTGCGGCCGTCGGTTTCAACCGCACTGCCGTCGGCGGTCGGCACGCCGAGATCTTCGAGCCGCACGCCCTGGCTGAAGAGCATGCGGAAGACATAATGATCGGGAACGATCAGCAGCTGCGCCGGATCGGGAAACGGCGCGTTCTCGGCGTACCACCGCGGATCGGTGTGGCCATGAGGGGAGATGAGCGGCAGGTCGCGCACGCGGGAATAAAGTTCCCGGGCGACGCCGCGGGCCGTCGGCTCGGCGTCGAATAGCCGGTCGTCGTTAAGCACGTTGATTGTTCCTCCCCGCGCGCATTGGTTGCGGAAGGGAGAGGCGATGTCAACATACGAATTTTGGGAAGTTGTATGATGACTCAGGCTCCCGCTGCTCTCCGGCGCCGGGAGCGACGGCGTGACAAACGGCGCGCGCCCGACCATAGTGACGGCCCCTGAATCGGCGGGCAGGACCGCGTATGGCTGATGAAGCCAATATCGACGCCTATTTCGAGCGGATCGGGTTCGCCGGCTCGATAGCGCCGACGCTCGATACCCTCACTCAGCTTCACGCGCTGCATCCGGCAGCGATCGCGTTCGAGAACCTCGATCCACTGATGGGTGCGCCCGTGCGGCTCGAATTGCGCAACCTCGAACAGAAGCTCCTGTTCGAGAAGCGCGGCGGCTACTGCTTCGAACAAAACCTGCTGTTCATGGCCGTGCTGCAGGAACTCGGTTTCGAGGTGACCGGGCTTGCGGCGCGGGTGCTCTGGGGGCACCCCGAGGGCCAGGAGCGGCCGCTGAGCCACATGGTCCTCAAGGTCGAGATCGCCGGAAGCGACTATCTGGCCGATGTCGGCTTCGGCCGGGCGACGCTCACCGCGCCGCTGCGGCTCAGGACCGACCTCGAGCAGGAAACGCCGCACGAGACTTTCCGGCTTCTCGGCGGCGACCCGGAATGGCGGCTCGAGGTCAGGATCGGAGAGGAGTGGCGGCCCGTTTACGCCTTCGACATGACCGCGCGGACTTTCGAGGACTACGTCGCGCTGAACGACCGGGTCCAAGGAGACTCCAATTTCCGAGACAACGTCCTCGCTGCGCGATCGGAAAAGGGGCGCCGCCTCACGCTGCGCAACCGCGACCTCAGGATCCGTCCGGTGGAAGGCGGGGACGGGGAGGTGCGGATCCTCGCCGACGTTGCCGAGGTGAAGGACGCGCTTGCCGGGCTGTTCGGCATTGCGCTGCCGCCGTCCGAAAAGCTCGATCCGGCGATCGCCCGAGTCCTCGAGGCGCTGGCCGGCTGATGGCGCCTGTCGTCGTCAACCCCGCGCACGTCCGGGAGTTCACGGACGCCCCGGCACTCGAGGCGTGGTATCGAAAGAACCACGATACGGCGCCCGAACTCTGGATCAAGATGCACAAGAAGGGCTCGGGCCTTCGCTCGGTCACGACCGCCGAAGCGCTCGATTGCGCTCTCTGCTGGGGCTGGATCGACGCCATCCGCAAGAGCTTCGACGACAAGAGCTTTCTTCA
>CAYRNE010000007.1:0-19929 GCA_964425245.1 uncultured Devosia sp. | reverse complement strand
GATGGCCCGCGGCCTCGCGATCGACAGCTTCGCACCGCGGCTGAGCTTTTTCTTCGGCATCGGCATGAACTTCTTCCTCGAAGTGGCAAAGCTCCGCGCCGCGCGGCAGCTCTGGGCCTCGATCATGACCGACGTCGGCGCAAAGGACCCGCGCTCGCTGATGCTGCGCACGCACTGTCAGACCTCGGGCGTGTCGCTTACCGAGCAGGACCCGCACAACAACATCGTGCGAACGACCATCGAGGCATTGGCCGCAGTCCTTGGCGGCACGCAATCGCTGCACACCAATTCATTCGATGAGGCGCTTGCGCTCCCTACCGAGTTCTCGGCGCGCATTGCGCGCAACACGCAGCTCGTCCTGCAGCACGAGAGCCGCGTGACCGACGTGGTCGATCCGCTCGGCGGCTCCTACTACGTCGAGGCACTGACGGCGGAGCTCGTCTCGCGCGCCGGCGCCATCATTCGCGAGGTGGAGGCGGCGGGAGGGATGACGAAGGCGGTGCAGGAGGGGACGCCGAAGCTCGAGATCGAGAAGGCCGCAGCGCTCCGGCAGGCGCGTGTGGATCGTGGCGAGGACGTGATCGTCGGCGTCAACCGTTACCGCGTCGAGGACGAGCAGCCCGTTGACGTGCGGGTCATCGACAACGCCAGGGTGCGCGAGGAGCAGGCCGCGCGGCTCGCCAACCTGCGGCAAACGCGCGATCCCGGGCGCCTCGACGCATCGCTCAAAGCACTGCGCGAAGCGGCACGCGGCGACGGCAACCTGCTGGCCGCGAGCATCGAGGCTGCGCGGGCGCGCGCGACACTGGGCGAGATCAGTTCGGCCCTCGAAGAGGTCTTTGGCCGATACCACGCGACGGCTCGGGTCATCTCCGGCGTTTACGGCGCAGAGTATGCGGGGGACCCACAGTTCGCAGCCCTGAAGGAGCGGGTGGCCGGGTTCGTGCGCGCGCGGTCGCGGCGGCCCTCCATTCTCATCGCCAAGATGGGTCAGGACGGGCACGACCGGGGCGCCAAGGTCATCGCTACCGCCTTCGCTGACCTTGGTTTCGATGTGCGTCTTGGCGATCTGTTCGAAACTGCACCGGAGGTCGCGGCGCACGCCGCCGAACTGAAGGTGGACGCCGTGGGCGTTTCGTCGCTCGCTGCGGGACACCGGACGCTCGTCCCCGAACTGATCGGCGAGCTTCGGGGCAGGGGTCTGAGCGATGTCACGGTCATCGTCGGAGGAGTCATTCCCGAGCAGGATTACGAGTTCCTGCGCGCAGCCGGCGTTGACGCGATCTTCGGCCCCGGCACCAACGTGCTCGATGCCGCGCTTTCGGTGCTCAACCAGATCGAGGGGAGGTTGAGCAACAGGTGAAGGCGATTGAAATCTGGGACATGCGCGGTGGCTTCTTTCTCACTTTGAGCGACGTTCTTGCTGCCTTGCCAGACCGGAAACTCATTTCTGCTTGGGAGATTGCAGATTTCGTCGACGCAGACGGCGAACGAGAGCTCATGTTCGGAATGGGAGACGAACGCATAAGCGATCTGGCCAATTCGGGGACCCGCGTGCTCGGGCATGAGTTTATCTCGATTGCAGAGTCGTCTCCACAGGCGATCTGGGCCACGTTCTCGGGCTATGAGCCGGCGACAGCGACTGTCCCATGGATAAGATTGCATGCCATCGACTCTACGTTCTGGCGCTGCGAAACACGCGACATCGGCAGCCGCCGGGCGTTGATGAAGTCGTTCAGAGTTGTACGGCTTAAGGCACCATGATCGGCCGGCTCAACCATGTCGCCATCGCGGTCCCGGACCTTGCGGCCGCCGCCGCGAGATATCGCGACCTGCTCGCCGCCGAAGTGGGGGAGCCGCAGCCGCTGCCCGAGCACGGCGTGACAGTGATCTTCATCGACCTCGAGAATACGCGGATCGAGCTGATGATGCCGCTGGGCGACAACTCGCCGATCGCGAAGTTCGTCGCCGAACATCCGAAGGGGGCCATGCACCATCTCTGCTACGAGGTACCGGACATCGCGAGCGCGGCGCGGACGCTGGCCGCGGCCGGCGCGCGTATCCTGGGCGACGGCGCGCCGAAGGCCGGCGCGCATGGGCTGCCGGTGCTGTTTCTCCATCCCGGGGACTTCGATGGCGTGCTGATCGAGCTCGAGGAAGTGAAGCCCGAAATCATGCCGGCCTGACCTGCCGGGAAGAGAGAATCTCGTTCGTCCGCGTGCGTATTCTTGCGTACCATTATAATACGACAGTAAGCCTCGCATATATTTAATCGAAAGCGATCTTACCGGTTCGCTGAAACAACTCTATAGTGCGGGTTGCGGGCGGGCGATGTCCGTGATCACGAGGCCACATCATGGGAAAGTCTACGAGCCAGTTGCGTCAGCTCTGGAAGGAGTACGAATGCGCCGAAGACAAGATGGTGTCGGTCCGGTTCGGACCCGACAAGATTCGAGTCGCGCCGCCGACCGCCGAAGCCTGGGACGCACTTGCCGCGGTCCTGGTGGCCCACGACTATGAAATCCGGACGCAGGACACCGACAGCTACAACTGCCGCGAGATAACCGGCGGCAGCGGCAGGAGCCTTCACTCCTTCGGGATTGCGCTCGATGTCAACTGGTCGACGAATCCCTACATCGATCACAAAAACACGCGCAAGGTCAGGTTCTCGGACAAGGCCACGCAGGAAGAGCGCGCCATCGACGTCAAGCAGGGACGGGCCGACACCGACATGACGCCCGCGATGATCGACGCGGTCCGCGCGATCAAGACGCGTAATGGCGTCACCGTTTTCGAATGGGGCGGCGACTGGTCCGGGGTCAAGGACGCGATGCATTTCGAGATCGACTGCTCGCCCGCCGACCTCGCGGCGGGCATCGACCCCGCAACCGTTCTGGGCGGCGAAGCGCCGCCGCCCGCGGAGGACGACGACCTCACGCCTGTTGCCGTGGACCTCGGCGCAGCGCCCGCGCCGAGCTCCGGCGAACGCTTCGTTGTCAACGCACGGTCCGGCCTGCGGCTCAGAACCCAGCCTTCGGAGTCAGCCGAGATCATTCGATCGCTGCCGTTCGGCACGCCGGTCAGTGTTCTCAGGCGCGAAGCGGAATGGGCCCTCGTCGACCTCCAGGGCGATGGCGCGGCCGATGGCTTCGTCTTTTTCGCTTTCCTCAAATCGTCCGGCGCTGCCGCCCCCGCGCCGGCGGTCCTGGGAGCATTGGCCGTAGGCGCGGACGAGCTCGACCGGTTCACCGTCGATATCGTCAAGAAGATGTTCCCCAGCACGCCTCGCACGAACATCGCGCTGAACCTGCCGTTCGTGCTCGACGGACTTCGCGCCAAGGGGCTCGTCGACCGGCGGATGGGGCTTATGGCTCTCGCGACGATACGGGCGGAGACGGAGGGTTTCGTCCCAATCGACGAGGGCCGCAGCAGGTTCAATACCAGGAACACCCCGTTCGATCGCTATGAAGGTCGCGCCGATCTCGGCAATACCAGGCCCGGCGATGGTCCGAGGTTCAAGGGGCGCGGCTACGTGCAGCTCACCGGCCGCTCCAACTATACGCGCGTCGGCGAGCAGATCGGGAGGCCGCTTGCAGGCCAGCCGGAGCTGGCGAACGATCCGGCGACGGCCGGGCTGATCCTTGCCCAGTTCCTCAAGAACGTGGAGGGCGTCGTACGGTCGGCGCTTGCCGATGGGAACCTAAGGAAGGCGCGCAAGGCCGTGAATGGCGGTTCGCACGGCCTCGACCGCTTCATCGATGCGTTCGAGAGGGGAGAGCGGGCGACTTGACGGCGGCGAGGCCGCGCGTCCTTCCTTAGAACCGCCGCATCACGCGCTCCACCTTCTGGATGAAAGCCCGGAGCTCGGGCTCTGTTCGCTTGTCCATCTTGTGGAGCGCCAGATAGGTCGGCGGCAGCGGCGTGCCGAACACAGCCCAGGCCCACCGGCGCGCGAGGCGGCGGGGCGGATCGCCCATGAGCCACGTGCGCAGCCGGTCGCCGCCATAGGTCGTAATGTAGGCGACGCGCTTCTTGCGCATGATGGTCCGCAGGTTCCCGTCTTCGAGGACGAAGCTCACGCCCGGAATGAAGACGCGGTCGAAAAAGCCTTTGAGGATCGCCGGGTAGCCGTAATTCCAGACCGGATGGATGAAGACGAGTCCCGCGGCTGCGCGCAGTCGGTCGACATAGGGGGCGATCGCCGGCGTCAGGTTGTTTGGCACGTCGTGGTAGGCAAGCCGCTCCTCGCGGCTCATCACCGCGGCGAAGCCCTCGTCGTAGAGATTGAGCGCATCGACCTCGTGCCCTGCCTCCCTCAGCGCGCCGATGGCGGCTTCGAAGAGGCTGCGGCTGAAGCTCGTTTCGACAGGATGGGCGTGGACGACGAGAACCCGCATTCAGGCGGCGCCCAGTTCGTGCAGCCCCTCGAACAGCCAGGTGCGCCCGGAATTGAAGTCGAAATCCGGATTGTCCCAGGCGATCATCTTGCCGGGGTTCAGGATCCCCAGAGGATCGGCCTCCTTCTTGAACTCGAGCTGCGCGCGGTCCGTCTTCTTCATCCCGCCTTCCTCGAGGGTGTAGCGGTGGGGATTGAAGACGAGGCAGCCGTTCTCCTCGTGCAGCCGGACGATTTCGTCGAGCCGGGCTTCCGTGGTGTAGCGGACGATGGGCAGGCCGCTGAACACGATGCGGCCGTCGAAGCGGATCATCTCGAGGTGCATCGGCATTTCGTCGCCGAAGAGCTCGATTGCCCATTTGACGTGTTCGAGATCGGGGTACTGGGTCTGCAGGTAGGTGATCGACGGATCGACCTTGAGGCCGCGCAGGGTCGTATGGTTCCACGCGAGTTCGTAGATCGGCGGGAGCTTCGCCTTCTCCTCCGGCGCCAGCGCATCGGTGCGGAGCAGCAGGTCGCCGCCGTGGAAATCGATGAACTCGGTGAGCGCGGCAACCGCGGCAGGCGCCGCCATGATGAGAACCACCGACTGCTCGCGCGAGCGGATGTACGGGCGGTGGCGGTTGAACCAGTCGTGGGCGACCGGCGCCGCGACCGGCGAGATTTCCTTGAGCAGCAGCCCGTCCTGCAGTGCGCATTGCTCTGCGAAGGCGCAGGCTTCGAGGACCGTATCGAAGCCCACCATCACGTCGACCCAGTCGTGGTGCTTGGCGAGCGGAATCTCCGCCTCGACAATGATTCCGTTGGTCCCGTAGGCATGCGCCACCTTGAGGATGTCGGGCCCGCGGAGGTCGAGTATGCGCGGTTCCGCCTCACAGGTTATGACCCGGAGGCCGAGCAGGTTTCCGAACGCGCGGAGCCCGCCCCACCGGATCGAGCCGACGCCGCCCGAACCGCCGGCGATGAAGCCGCCGAGCGTCGCCATCCGGTATGTCGAGGGATGGAAACGCATTTCGCCGCCGACCGCGGCAATCGTCTGTTCGTCCAGTTTCTCGAGGATGATCCCCGCTTCGGCGCGGACGCTCTCGCCCGCCATCGAAACGATGCGGTCGAGCCCGGTGAGGCTCAGGATCACCCCGCCCGCGAGCGGCATGGCCTGCCCGTAATTGCCGGTGCCTGCGCCTCGCGGCGTCACCGGCACCCGGTGCCTGTAGGCAGCGCGGAGGATTGTCACGACGTCCTCCTGCGTGCGCGGTGTAACGACGAGTTCGGCGGTAACGCTGTCCAGCTGGGCCTTCAGGATCGGCGAATACCAGTAGTGATCGCGGCTCTTCTGCTGAACGATGCGCGGGTGGTCCTCGACCGGAATGTCGCCCAGTTCGGCGCGGAATGCGGCGATATCCATTCAGGCCTCCATTAGCTCGTCGAGCTCGCGGTAATCCGGCAGGGTGGTTTCGATGGCCGCGCCCCCGCGAAGGACGATCCTGTCGCTATGCGGACGAGCGAGCAACTCGGTCCAATCGCGGGCGCGGAAAAGGACGAGATCGGCCGGTGCGCCCTCGGCGATCTCTGCGCGGTGCGCGAAGCCCCCGATCGCCGCCGCGCCGCCGGTGATTGCGCGTGCCCAGCGCCATGCCCCGTCCCCGGGATGATCGAAATGGAGGATGCGGGAGCCCTCGCGCAGCACCTCGAGCGCATCGAGGTCGCCATAAGGGTAGAACGGGTCGCGCGTATTGTCCGATGCAATGGCGACGCGCGCCCCCGCGGCCGCAAATTCCTTGAGCAAGGTGACGCCTCGGCGGATGGGCGTTGAGGTGCCTGCCGCGTCGCGGTCCTGCAAGTAGAGGTTGCACATTGGAAGCGACACAATGGCGATACCCGCCCCCGCGACGGACTCGATAGTCTTGTGGCGCATCGCTTCGTCCTGAACGGTGACGGCGCAGCAATGCCCGGCGACGACATTGCCCTGGTAGCCCGTCGCGAGCACGGCCTCGGAGAGATGCAGCAGCGTGGACGCGGCGGGGTCGAGGCACTCGTCGGCGTGGATGTCGAGGTCGATCCCGAGGTCACCGGCCTTGTCGACGACGGCCCGCATCGCCAAGCGGCTATCGGGATGCACGGCCATGGCGCCCCCGAGGATGCCGCCGGCCTGCCTGACGCGCCGAGCGACGAGGTCGAGCGAAGCGGGGTCGAGCAGGAGGTCCGGCGGCAGGAGCGCGACCCCCTGAAGCTCGATCCGCCCGGCCCAGCGCTCGCGAACGCGCTCGAAGAGGTCCCACGAGATATCGTGCTGCGGGGGTGTTGAGTCGAGATGCGTGCGAATGGCGGCGGTACCGTGGGCGTAGGCGGTGCGAAGGGAAAACTCCATCCGCCGCTCGACGTCCTCTGCCTTCCAGTTCGCCTCGCGGTCGGCGGTAACGGCAAGCAGCGCGCTCAGCCAGGTGCCGTCGGGATTGGGTCGGCGCGGCCAGATCTGGCCCTTGTCGAGGTGCGTGTGGATATCGGCGAAAGCCGGCAGAACAAGGCCCCGGTCGAGGTCGAACACGGCTGAGCCTTCCGGCGCTTCGAGCGTGCCGGCGGGCGCCATCTGGCGGATCACGCCATCGCCGATGAGGAGATCGGAGAGAAAGATGCCGGAGTCGTCGCCGCCGGTCATCGGGCCGGGGATACCGGCATTGCGGATCAGTACCCGCGCCGCACTGGGAAACGGCGTGCCCATCAGTTCTCCCGCTTGACCGCGCTCTCGTGCCAGCGATGGAGCAGCAGCCACGAGACCAGCGTCGTCAGGCCGAAGATGGCAACGCCCGTGACCATCAAGAGGACGAGTGCGGCATAGAGGCGTGGATAGTTGAGGCGGTAGCCGGATTCGAGCAGGCGGAACGCGAGGCCCGAGCCCTTGCCTGCAGAACCCGCTGCGAACTCGGCCACCACGGCGGCGATCAGCGACAGGCCGCCGCCGATCCGCAGGCCGGCCGCGAAATAGGGCAGGGATGAGGGCAGCTTGAGGTGGATGAGCGTCTGCCAGCGGCTCGCGCCGTAAAGTTCGAAGAGATTGAGGAGGTTATGGTCGACGCTCTTCAGCCCCGTGACCATATTGGAGAGGATCGGGAAGAACGCGACGATGAATGCGCAGGTCAGGAGTGCGCTCGCCGTGTCGAGGTAGATGATGAGCAGGGGGGCGATCGCGATGATCGGGGTCACCTGGAGGATGACGGCGAAGGGGAAGATCGCGAGTTCGACCCACTTGCTCTGCACGAGCACGATCGCAAGGCCGGCGCCGCCGATCAGCGCCAGGATCAGCGCGGTGAAGGTGATGCGGAGCGTTACGAGGAGCGAGGGCGACAGGGTGCCCCAGTCGGTCCAGAGCGCCACGGCGACGTCCGCCGGCGCCGGCATGATGTAGCGCGGTACCTCGTTGACGATGATATGGGTCTGCCAGAGGCCCACCGCGATGAGGACCATCGCGAGCGGTATGGCGATGCGCAGGATGCGCTCGGTCGGGCTGGTCTTCTGCACCACGATTTCGACGGCATCGTCGGTGCCGCCATGGGCCGGCCGGCGGTTCAGTTCGCTGGCGGAGCCGGTGGCCTCAGTCATAGGCGCCCGCTCCATGCTGGATGGCTTCCTGCAGCGCCCGCGAGACCTTCTCGGTTGTCGCGCGATACTCCTCGGACGTGCGGTAGTCCGCGTTGCGTTCCGCCGCGGACGGGATCGGCAGGTCGACGTGGACCTGTCCGGGCCTTGCCTTCATCACGACGATGCGCTGGGAGAGAAAGGCGCTTTCGAAGACCGAGTGCGTCACGAAAATTACCGTGACGCCGGACTCGCGCCAGAGCCGCAGCACGTCGTCATTGAGCTTTTGCCGCGTGATCTCGTCGAGGGCGGCGAAGGGCTCGTCCATGAGCAGGAGCTTCGGGTGCGTGGCCAGCGCCCGCGCGATGGAAACGCGCATTTTCATGCCGCCCGAGAGCTCCCGCGGATAGGCGTCCGCAAAGTCCGCGAGACCGACCGAAGCCAGCGTTTCCATAATCCGCGGCCGCGCCTGCGCCTTGGGCATCCCGGCCAATCGCAGGGGAAGGTAGACGTTGCCGAAGACCGTGCTCCAGGGCATCAGAGTCGGCTCCTGGAACACGAAGCCGATGTCGCCCTCGGGTAGGCCCTTGGCGTTGATCCGGGAGGAGGGCCAGGAGACCTCGCCGGAGGTCGGGCCGCCAAGGCCGGCGATGATCCTCAAGGCTGTAGATTTGCCGCACCCCGACGGGCCGAGCAGGCTCAGAAACTCTCCGCGCTCGACGTCCAGCGTCATGTCCTTGAGCGCGACCGTGCCGTTGGAAAAGACCTTGGACACGTTCCGCATGGAAACGACCAGTTGTCCGCGGGCCGCCTCCCTGGCGCGCGGCGTATCGGCTAGGGAAAGGTCGCTCAAATCGATGGCCTGACGTCTCTGCTTGCGGCGCGGACGATCGCCGCGCCGCGGGTTGTCTCGGTGTGTTACTTCACGAGGTCCGTGCCCAGTCCCTGGCACACGAATTCGGTCGTATAGGCCTGCTTGATGTCGATGCCGGGCTCGAACAGGCCAACCTCGACCATACGGTCGTAGTAGGATTGCCAGCCCTCGTCCGTCATGCAGCCGATGCCCTGATCCTCGGCGGCGCCGGAGATGACGATGCCGAATTCCTTCATCTTCTCGATGCTGTAGGCGAGTTGATCGTCTGTCATCTCGGGGTTGTCTGCCTTTATCAGCTCGTTGGCAGCGGTGTTGTCGCCATAGAGGTAGTTGTACCAGCCGATGATCGTGGCTTCGACGAAGCGCTTCGCCACGTCCTTGTTGGCTTCGTACCAGGGCTTCATCGTCTCGATCGTCGTCGAATAGGGATGGAACCCCTGATCGGCCAGCAGCCAGACATCCGGCGAGAAACCGGCCTCGCGCTGGATCGCGAGCGGCTCGGAGGTGAGGTAACCCTGCTGGATGGAATCGGGATCGGCGAGGAACGATGCCGGATTGAACTGGTAGGGTTCGTACTTCTCATCGACGAACTCCGGCCACTCGGCCTTCATCCATGTGAAGTACGAGGTGAATCCTTCCGCCGAGAGGATGTACTTGCTGGCGCCAGCGAGTTCGGGGAACGACGCGAAACGGCCCGGATGCGACATCAGGATCTGCGGATCCTTCTGGAAGATCGCGGCCAGCGTGATAGTGGGAATGCCTTCCTTCACCGCGTTGATCGCCGTGGTCGCTCCGCCCATGTAGAACTGGATCTGTCCCGCGACGAGTTGCGCGCGGTTGGCGGCCTGCGGGCCGCCCTGAACGATGGTGACGTCGAGCCCATATTGCTCGTAGGTGCCGTCGGCGACGGCCTGGTAGTAACCGCCGTGCTCCGCCTGAGCGAGCCAGTTGGTGCCGAAACTGACCTTGTCCTGGCCCAGAACCGGGTTGGCGAGAGCGGCGCCGAGCAGGGCGGCGGCCGCCAAAAGATGCGTGTGCTTCATGACGTTTTCTCCCGTTGCGCAGGCGACGTCCGGCTGCATACTCGGCGCCCTCGCGGGACGCGGCGCGGCTGCGTTCACCGGCGCACTTCACAGTGTCCTGACGGAAAAGAAAAGCCCATTTCTGCGCCCGATTTCGTGATTGCCTAGCCTTTGAGCAAGCGGAGGCCGCTTGGGCTTTTCTTTTGCAGCGATTGTCGATTAGGTGTGCATCTTCAAGGAGGGCCCCGTGCACAAACCGCTCATGCCGTCCGGCATCCACCCCCCCTTTGCACCGTATAGCCACGGAATCGAGATCGTTTCGCGGTCGCGGCTGGTGTTCTGTTCGGGGCAGGTCGGCATCTCGCCCGAGGCGGTGGTCCCCGCCGATTGCGCAAGTCAGGCGAGGCTCTGTTTCGAAAACATCCTGGCCACCCTCGCGGAGGCCGGAATGGGGTTCGAGCACGTCGTAAAGCTCAATGCCTATGTAACGGCCCGCGAGCACCTCAAGCCCTACATGGAGGTTCGGAACGAGCTGTTCGAGGAGCCTTATCCCGCTTCGACGCTGATGATCGTCTCGGGTTTCGCGCGGCCGGAACTCCTCGTCGAAGTCGAAGCCATCGGCGCCGCGCCGGGCTGAGCGGGACCGGCCGTGGCCTATCGAAAGTTCTGGTGGACTGACTTCTCGGCCTCCGAGTTCGAGGGGCTCGATCCGATGAAGACCATTGCGGTCTTTCCGGCCGCAGCGGTCGAGCAGCATGGACCGCACCTGCCGGTCGGCACCGACACCATCATCAATCAGGGACACTTGGAGCTGCTCGCCCAGCGCCTGCCCTCCGGACTCGACATCCGCGTGCTGCCCATCCAGGCGATCGGCAAGTCCAACGAGCACATCTGGCAGGTCGGCACCGTGAGCGGGACGGCAACCACGGTCATCGACCACTGGACCCGGATCGGGCTCGAAGTGGCGCGTACCGGCATCCGAAAGCTGGTCTTCGTCAACAGCCACGGCGGGAATGTCTCGATCCTCGACATCGTCGCGCGCGAGCTGCGGGTCCGCGCCGGAATGTTCGCCGTCAAGGCGGCCTGGAGCCAGTTCTGGCCAAAGGACCTCTACTCCGACGTCGAGAACCGCCACGGCATTCACGGCGGCGACAGTGAAACCTCGCTCGTACTCCACTTCCGGCCGGAACTCGTGGACATGAGCGTGGCCGAGGACTTCGCCTCGGTCGCCGAGCGGGACGAGGAGAACTACCGCCACCTCCGCCCGATTGGACCCCTGAGCTACGCCTGGATCGCGAGCGACATCAATCCGGCCGGCGTCGCCGGCGAAGCCAGCCGGGCTACGGCGGAAAAGGGCAGGGCCAGCGCGGAGACGGCGGTCGCGACCTTTATCGAGCTGCTGCGGGAGGTCGAGCGCCGGCCGCTGCCGGAGCAGGGCCTGCCTTCCTAGCCGGAAACGAGCCCGATCGCCTTCGCGTTGAGGACATGGGCCGCGTCCGCCGGCCTGATCCTGACCTGCAGTCCGCGCTGGCCGCCGTTGACGAAGACCTCGGGCAGGCTCATCGCCGACTCTTCGATGGCGGCCGGTACGCGTTTCTTCTGCCCGAACGGCGAGATGCCGCCGACGCGGTAGCCGGTGATCCGCTCGGCATCGGCGGGAGCCATCATCTGTGCCGACTTCCCGCCGAACGCGGCGGCGAGCTTCTTCATCGAGACCTCGCGGTCCGAGGGGACGATGACGCAAACCGGCTTGCCGTCGATCTCCGCTATCAGCGTCTTGAGCACGACCGAGGGCGAAACGCCCAGCGCCTCGGCAGCCTGCAACCCGACGCGATCGGAGCCCGGATCGTAGTCGTAGGTCGCGGTCGTGAATGGTACGCCCGCCTTTTCGAGTGCAAGCGTCGCCGGGGTTTCTCGAGCCATTACTTTGCCCAGAGCCCCCGCATCTGCGCCGCGATGTCGAGTGTCGCGGGCTGCGGCGTTGCGCCGGCGGCGCCGGGCGACACCGGCGGCGGCCAGTAAGTGTCGTCGAAATGCTCGAGCATCGCTTTGGTGACGAAGCGCGAGCGCTGCGCATAGACGTGGCGGTCGCCGCCCGGCCGCTGCTGGTGCGGATAGAACCGCTGCGGCACCACCAGGTGAAGCTGGTCCCTCGCGCGCGTCATGGCGACGTAGAGCAGGCGGCGCTCCTCCTCGAGTTCGTGCGTCGAGCCCGTTCCGAGGTCCGATGGGATGCAGCCGTCGACGACGTTGAGGACGTAGACGGCGCGCCATTCCTGCCCCTTGGCCGAGTGGATGGTCGAAAGGATCAAATAGTCCTCGTCGAGCATGGGCGGACCGGCCTGGTCGGACGTCGCATCGGGCGGATCGAGCGTCAGCTCCGTAAGAAAGCGCTCTCGCGTCGGATAGCCGGACGCGATCTGCGCCAATTGCTGCAGGTCGAGCATGCGGACCGCCGCGTCCTCGTAGGCGCTTTCCATCAGCGGCTCGTACCAGAGCCGCACCCGCTCGAGTTCCGCCGGCCAGGGGCTGGCACCCCCCGCGAGATCGGCGATCAGCGCTGCAAAGCCGTCCCAATCTTCGGCGCGCTGCGGCCGTGCCGCCGCCAGCGCTTCGAACGGCGTGGCGGAGGTCGAGATTTCATCGAGCACGCGCCCCGCCGAAGCCGGGCCAACGCCAGGGAGGAGCTGCAGCACGCGGAAACCCGAGATGCGGTCGCGCGGGTTGCCGACGAAGCGGAGCACGGCCAGCATGTCCTTGACGTGCGCGGCATCGAGGAACTTGAGCCCGCCATACTTCACGAACGGAACGTTCCGCCGCGTGAGCTCGATCTCCAGCGGACCCGAGTGGCTGGATGAGCGGAACAGCACCGCCTGCTGCCTGAGGAGCAGCCCGCCCTCGCGCTCCTCGAGCACGCGCTCGGCGACGTAGCTCGCCTGCGCCGCTTCGTCGCGCACGGCGACGAGCTGCGGCTGGGTGGCCGATTTCCGCTCCGAGCGGAGATTCTTGGTGAACCGCTCTGCCGCTTCGGAGATCACGGCGTTGGCAGCGGCGAGGATCGGCTGGGTCGAGCGGTAGTTGCGGTCGAGTGTCACGATGTCCGCGGCCGGCGTGAAGTGGCCGGGAAAATCGAGGATGTTGCGAACTGTCGCGGCGCGAAACGAGTAGATCGACTGCGCGTCGTCCCCGACCACCGTAACGCCCGTCCCCTCTGGCTTGAGCGCAAGCAGAATCGAGGCCTGCAGCCGGTTGGTGTCCTGGTACTCATCGACCATCACGTGGTCGAAGCGGCCCCCGAGATCGGCGGCGATGCTGGTGTCCCGCATCATCGCGGCCCAGTAGAGCAGGAGGTCATCGTAATCGAGGACGTTTTGCCGCTGCTTGGCCTCGACGTAGGACGCAAAGAGGGCGCGCAGTTCGGCGCCCCACATCCCGCACCAGGGGAAATGCGTTTTCAGCACCGCCTCGAGCGGTTCCTCGGCGTTGACGACCCGCGAATAGATGGCAAGGCACGTGCCCTTGCCGGGAAAGCGTGTCTTGGCCTGCGATAACCCGAGCTCGTGCCGCACGATGTTGACGAGGTCCGCCGAGTCCTCGCGGTCGTGGATCGTGAACTGCGCATCGAGCCCGATCCGCGGGGCGTATTCGCGCAGGAGCCGCGCGCTGATGGCGTGGAACGTCCCCGACCAGTGGAGTGCGTTGCCGAGCGCAGTGCCCGCGCTGCCGAGCACCTGCGCGGCGATGCGCTCCACGCGGCGCGTCATCTCCGCGGCTGCCCGGCGCGAGAAGGTGAGGAGCAGGATGCGCCGCGGGTCGGCCCCATTTGCGATCAGGTGCGCGACGCGATGGGCGAGCGTATTGGTCTTGCCCGATCCCGCGCCCGCGATGATGAGGAGCGGACGCGGCACCGCGTCCGCCCCGATGCCGTGCACCACCGCGCGGCGCTGCTCGGGATTGAGGGCATCGAGATAAGAAGGGGCGGCGGCAAGCAAGACGAATCGATCCCGGAGGTCACCGGTCGACGTGAACATGTTTCCTGTTTTGTTCGCAACCGCTCAGTCGCGTTCACCCGCGGGCACAGTCGGTCACCGAGACCGGGGCCTGAAAGTCAGGCGGCCGCCGCAGCGTAGCCGTGCTCCCGCAGACGCCTGCGGTAGCGGGGGAGGTTCACATGCTCGGAGCCCGCGACCGGGCTCTCTCGCAGGAACTCGGTGATCTCCTCGGAGGGCGGCGAAGGCCTCTCCCGCATCAGGTCGATATTGTGGACCATGATCGAGGCGGTCACCGGCGCAATCGAGTCCTTCTCCTCGCGCAATAGCTCGGCGAGCCGCGATCCGGCGCGCGCCGCGTCGTCGAGCTGGTTGCGCGCGATGAATTCCAGCACCGCCAGCAGCAGCTGGTCGGCGGCGAGCGCCGGATCGGACTTGTCGTCGAGCCGGTCGAGCTGCCGCCAGGCCTCGTCGAAGCGACCGGCCTTGGCCAGCCACTTGGCCTTGTCGGCGGCGAACTGCCTGACGCGGCCGCGCCGGCCCCGGCCGTCACGCTCGGGGTTGCGCCATTCCATCCAGTCGATCGCCCGCTGCAATTCGCTGATCGCGAGTTCCACGATCTCGTCGCCCACGACGGGCGGCAGCCGCGGGTCGTCCCAGATGTTGCTCCATTCGAGGCCACAGGGGCTCGCCTTGTTCTCCCAGAAGCGCGCGAGGAGCACCGCATCCTCTCCGGTGGCGTCGTCGCCCAGCATCAGGAACCCCATTGCCGAGCGGAACAGCTCGTCGCCTTCGCGCAGCAGCGACCACCGTGCGTCGCCATCGAAGAATGTGAGGGCGCAGGCCATCACCTCGGCGGCGACCGTTCCGACCTCGCGCCGGAGCTCGATCGGCGGGTTGCGGTCCTTGCGCATCTGCTCCTCGGCGACCCGCACCAGTTCAAGCGTATTGGGCAGCGTCTGCTTGCTCGCCTTGAGCTGTTCGCGGGGCCGCTTCCAGACCAGCGGCGAGAAGCTCCGGAATTCGAGGGCCTGGAGCGAAGCGATCGCGCCGCTGGTCTCGGTGGCCGCGTAGCTCAGCAGCAGGAGCTCGAGACGGGAGTCGTTGCGGTAATACTGGTTGCGCAGTTTCGTCGGGGCCACACCGAGGATGTGCGCCATCTCCTCGAGCAGGTCCACCTTGCCCCAATGCCGCGCCGCAGGCTTGAGCTCGTTGCGCGAAATCGCAACCTCGACTGCCCGCTCGAGCGCCCGCCAGTTTCTGTCGTAGCCAGTCAGCAATTCGGGTCCCCGAGCTCGCCGCTGATAAAAACTGAGAAAAACGCGTCCGTGCAATCCTACACAATCCGCTCCAGTTTCATAGGGCGGGGATGTAAAACCATGACCTATATTGACGGAAACATTGCGACGGTCATCAGCGGGAGTTATCGCCGGCACCTGCCGGGGATGTACCGGCTGAAGCGGCTGCTCGAACGCAAAGGCATCACAGTTCTCTCGCCGGTCGGCGACGGCGCGATCAATCCGGGCGAGGAATTCGTCCTGCTCGACGCCGATCCGATTCACGATCACCGCACGTTGCAGGACTCGGTATTCGCGAAGATCCGGCGTTCGACTTTCCTCACCTCTTTCAACCAGGACGGATACGTCGGGAAGGCGGCGCTGCTCGAATACGGCTACGCCATCGCGATCGGCATCCCGGTCCTGACCCTCGAGCCTGCTGAGGACCCGAACATCAGGCCCTATACGCGGCTCCTCTCCGACGTCATCGGACCATTCGAGCTTTCAGATGGGAACGCACTTCGTCATCGACTGCGGCAGCCGGAGCATCAAGCTTCATGAGGCTGCGGCGGGCGCGGTGAGCCTCTGGGCCACCCGCTCCTGGGATCCGATCAATGACTCGCGCCAGGCCGGGCGGGTGGGCGAGCTGCTGGCCGACCTGACCCGGGACCTGCCGACTGCATCGGGTATTCACGTCGTCGGCACCGCAGCCGCCCGGCGCGATCCCGAGGTCGCGGCGGCGATCGGCATGGCCTGCGCCGCGCTCGGATGGAGCTATGAGACGCTGAGCCAGGACGCCGAGGCGGAACTGATCCGCGCGGCTTTCGGCGGCCGCACCGACTGCGACATCGTCAACGCGGGTGGCGGCAGTATCCAGATCGTTTCGGTATCCGGCGCGGTCGCGCTCCTTCCCTTTGGCATTTCCGACCTCAACCGCGAATTCGGTCTAAGCGGCGGACCCGGCGAGCGGCGGATCACGGCAGCAACCGCCTTTGTGCGGGAGCAGCTGCCGCCGCTCGTGCGGCCGTTCATCTATTCCGGAGGCGAGCTCAGTTACCTGCGGGCGCTCGGCGCGAGCGTCGGGGACGATGGCTTCTGTGAAGCCGGGGAATTCCTCCGGCTGGCGGCGCAGGTGGACGCGATGGAGCTTGCCGAACTCGAACGGGTATCGCCCTTCGATGCCGGCTGGTGCAGCGGCGCGGTCGCCTCGAACGCCATCGTTCGGGCCTGTTTCGAACGGTCGGGCGCAGGCCACTACTTCGCCAGCGACGTCAACATCGCCGATGGCGTTATCCGTTCGCTGGCGGGAAGGAACAGCGGTGCCCGCGAGGCCGGCAAAGACGCCGTTCCGGCGGCGGCGTCGGCCACGCCGGCACTCGCGAACATTGCGGAGCTTGTTGATGTTTAGATTTGTGGGGGTGACGATGGAAGACGCCGATATCGCCGGCAAGTGGCTTTCGGAGATGGCCGCCAAGCCAAGGCTGACGCGGCAGCAGGCGCCTCGCCGCAGCGACGCCGAGATCTTCCCCCGCGGATTGAAATCGATGCCGTTCCTCGGATTCCAGTCCGAGGAGGAGGCGCGCCGGACCGAGCAGGCGTTCCTGAGCCTGTCGGGGCGCGAAGCCACCGTCCTCGCGTATCTTGCCTACGGCCATTCGGCAAAGGAGGTCGCCCACAAGCTGAACCTCAGCTGCCGCACCGTGGACACCTTCCGCACTCGGGCGTTGCTCAAGTTGCGCGCCCGCAACACGGCTGACGCCGTCCGCATGCTTGCTTCGCTCTCGGCGCTCGCGGGGTTGACGCCGGTGCGAACGGAGTAGGGATTTCTTGAGGGGCCCGCCGAGGCGTCGGCGGGCTGGACTGACGGGGGTTATGTTGAACAACGATGTTTGGATGCCGGCGCCGGGGGGCGAACCGGCTGGCTACTTCTACTTCGACCTGCCGCTGACGCCACGGGAACGGGCCGTGTTGCGGCGGCTTCGCCGCGGCGACCGGCACGGGACGGCGAACCCGCGCCCCGGCGCCTTCCGCAGGCGGGCCGCGCTCCGCCGCCGTCGCCGCGCGCTCGACCGGCTCGCGCCGGGCGATCTCAGGAGCCTTGTCCGGATCGTCATGGAACTCGGGCTCTGAGACCATCCCGAGCCCCGCGGCGCGCCTTGAAGCCCCGGCATGCAATGCCCATTTGCCCGGTTGATCGGCCCGCCGATTATGGGTATTAGGCAGCGCCGATGGGCCCTCGCAGGCCCCCGGCTCGCTGGGGAATAGTTCAACGGTAGAACAGCGGACTCTGACTCCGTCGATCTTGGTTCGAATCCAGGTTCCCCAGCCAATCCCTTCAGCGCACCGCAACGCCGTTGAGCCGCATGGCTCGCAGCCATGTCGTGGGGTCCGCCTTTAAGCGGAAACCCGTACAATTGTAGCAGCCCGGCTTACCGCATCTTATGCCCGTGCGCTCAGACTGCTCCCAATGGCCTGGGCAGCAGCATGATCGAGAGACGGCGCCACCCCCGCAATCCGGCGCGGCAGCGGGCATTTCTCGTCCTCGAACGCGAAACCCCTCCGATACCCTGCACGATTCGGGAGACCTCGCCGTTCGGCACGCTGGTCGAATGCGCCCTCGAGGACGGGTTTCCGGATATTTTCCACCTGCTCGTCGGCGGAACCGAGCTGCTGAAGTGCCGGCTCGTGCGCCAGGGCGTCGGCGAGGCGGGCGTCGAATACGTGCGCTAGCCCTGGTCGGTCCAGGCCGTTCCGTCCTCGTTGCGCGCCACCCCCGCTTGTTCTAGGCTGGCCCCGACACGTCAATAATTGCGTCGGGCGCGACTGGCGGCAACCAGTCCGACGACCGCGCACTGGAGTCAAGGTGGCCGATCAAGATCGGTCCGCCGCCGCATCGCTCGGAGCGGGCGAGATGCGGCCAGGCCCGGAGCCGATTGCGGCCGGGGCGTTGGCCGAACCGGTTCTCGGGATCGTACCCGAATCCCGGACGGTGGCCAGGCGGACGAGCACTGCTCCGAACGCGTTGCCGCGACGGTGGCGCGGGCCGCTCTACGCGGCGCTCGACCTCGGCACCAACAACTGCCGCCTGCTGATCGCCCGGCCGCACGAAGGCAGCTTCCGCGTGCTCGACGGGTTCACCCGCATCGTGCGGCTCGGGGAGGGGCTCTCGACCACGGGGCGGCTCTCGGATGCTGCCATGGACCGGACGATCGAGGCCCTCCGCATGTGCCGCAACAAGCTGCGCGAGCATGAGCCCGCGCGGGTCCGGCTGATTGCGACGGAGGCCTGCCGCTCGGCGGCAAACGGCGCCGAATTCCTCGCGCGGGTCGAGCGCGAGGTCGGGCTCACCCTCGAGATCGTCGACCGCCAGACCGAGGCGGCGCTCGCCGTAACCGGCTGCGCCGACCTTATCGAAGACGGCACCGCGGGCGCGCTGATGTTCGATATCGGCGGCGGCTCGTCGGAGCTCGCGTGGCTGGATTTCCGCGGCGGGCGGCCGAAGCGGCAGGGCCGCATGGCGTCCTCGATCCGCTCGTGGCAATCGCTCCCCGTGGGGGTCGTCTCGATCGCCGAAAAGTACGGGGGCGTCGAGGTGACGCGCGAGACCTTCGAAGCCATGGTCGCCTACGTTTCCGGTCACCTCCGCCAGTTCCGCGGCCGCGAGAAGCTCAAGCAGATGATCGCCGAACATCCCGTGCACATGATCGGCACGTCGGGGACGGTTACGACGCTCGCCGGCCTGCACCTCGGGCTCGAACGCTATGAACGGCAAAAGGTGGACGGGCTCTGGATGACCGGCCGCGACATCGACGCCACGATGTCGGCGCTCCTCGGCATGCCCTATGAGCGCCGCGTCGCCCATGCGTGCATCGGGCGCGACCGCGCCGATCTCGTCCTCCCCGGCTGCGCCATCTTCGAAGCGATCCGTCGCGAGTGGCCGACCGACCGGGTGCGCGTTGCCGATCGCGGCCTGCGCGAGGGTATTCTGATCTCGCTGATCGATGCGGATCGCCCCGGCCGGCGTCCGGACACGCGGGCTCGCTGATGGCCAGGGCCACCGGCGGGGGCCGCAAGTCCGACCGCGACCTCAAGGTTCGCGTGAAGACGAGCAAGGGCCGCAAGATCGGCTCGACCCTCTGGCTGCAGCGTCAGCTCAACGACCCTTACGTCGCCCGCGCCAAGGCCGAAGGCTATCGTTCGCGTGCCGCCTTCAAGCTCAAGGAGCTCGACGAACGCTATCATCTGCTACGCAAGGGGATGCGGGTCGTCGACCTGGGGGCGGCGCCGGGCGGGTGGTCGCAGGTCGCGGCCGCGGCCACAGGCTCGACCGATGCCAATCCGCTCGTCGTCGCCATCGATTACCTCGACATGGACGAAATTCCCGGCGTCGCCTTCCTCAAGAAGGACTTCACCGACGATGATGCGCCCGAGGCGCTGATCGCCATGCTGGGTGGGCGGAAGGCCGACCTCGTGCTCTCGGACATGGCGGCGCCGACCACTGGTCACAAGGCTACCGACCATCTGCGTATCGTCGCGCTTGTGGAACTTGCCGCGCACTTCGCACTCGACGTGCTGGCGCCCGGCGGGGACTTCGTCGCCAAGGTTTTCCAGGGCGGCACCGAGCACCAACTGCTCGCCATGCTGAAGCAGAACTTCGCGACGACGGTCCACGCAAAGCCCAGGGCCAGTCGTGCCGAAAGCGCCGAGACCTATCTCGTGGCGCGGGGGTTCAAGGGATCGGTAAGTAGTGAGTAGTGAGTAGTGAGTAGTGAGTAGTGAGTAGTGAGTAGTGAGTAGT